>CAZJHF010000225.1:0-6869 GCA_964545505.1 uncultured Desulfobacterales bacterium
CGATTATTAAACACCTTCTGGTGGTCCGCCATCAGCTGGCCGATAAATTGATGCAAGTCTTTGACGTGTGTGCCTTTCAAAAGTATCTGCCAGCGATACCGACGGGCGATTTTGGCCAATGATGATTCTATTGGCCCTAAAACGTCAACGCTATCATAAACAGGCGCAATTGACGTTTTCAAAGCCAGGCATAAATGCCCGAGGCGTTCGGCATGATCCCGGGTCAGTTGTGGGTCCATTCCGGATATCTTAAACTGGATCATTCTTGAAAACGGTGGATATTTCAGGGTCCGGCGAAATTGTATCTCCTGATCGTAAAAGGCCGCATAATTTTGATCTTTCGCCGCTGAGATGCTGAAATGATCCGGGTTGTATGTTTGTAAAACGACCCGTCCCGGCGAGGTGCCTCTGCCTGCACGGCCGGCGACCTGGGCAATCAGCTGAAAGGTCCGTACGCCGGCCCTGAAATCAGGTAAACTCAGGGATAAATCCGCACAGATAATTCCCACCAGGGTGATATTTGGAAAATCGTGACCTTTGGCCACCATCTGGGTGCCCACCAGAATATCGATTGACTGATTCTTAAGGCCTTTGAGTAATCTAAAAATACTGCCTTTGCGGGTGGTGGTGTCCCTGTCCATGCGCGCAACCCGGGCCTCTGGAAAGATTTTTTGCACCGTGGTTTCAATCTTTTCAGTGCCCAGACCTATTTTTTTTATTTCAGAAGATCCGCAACTGTCACAACTGCTGGTTGCCGCCCGGGAATATCCGCAATAATGGCAACGAAGCGCATTGGCCTTCTGATGGTAGGTCAGCGAAATATCACAGTGCTTGCATCGCAGGGGCTGGCCGCATGATCGACAGAGCGCGAAATTGGCAAATCCACGCCGATTGATAAACAGCAGTACCTGCTGTTTGCGATCCAGTGTCTGCTTCATCGACCGTTGCAATTCAGATGTAATAAAGCGCCGAACACCCCTGTATCCCATGCTTTCACGAAGATCCACGATTTTTATGCCGGGCAACGAGCGACGTTCGATACGCTGTGTCAAATTGACTTCAATAAATTTTCCGACCCGCGCATTATAGTATGACTGGATGGAAGGTGTGGCGGATCCCAGCAGCGCCAGACAATCATTTTGTTTTGCCCTGACCACCGCCAGATCCCGGGCATTATACCGTAAATTGCTTTCCTGTTTATAGGAGGCGTCATGCTCTTCATCCACGATCACAAGACCGACTGTATCGAACGGGGCAAAAATGGCCGAGCGCGCACCGATGGCGATCTGTGCTTTGCCCTGCAAAATGAGACTCCATTGATCAAAACGTTCACCGGCCGAAAGGCCGCTGTGCAGCACCGCGATTCGTTCTCCGAATCGGGCACGAAAGCGCCGCTCCATCTGTGTAATCAGGGCAATCTCGGGAACCAGTACCAGAACGGATTGCTGCCGCCTGAGGACCTCGGCTGCGATTTGCATATAAACCTCGGTTTTGCCACTGCCGGTGACGCCCTGCAGCAGAAATGCCCCAAAGCCCTGTCCCAATCTGCCGGTAACCTGTGCCACGACGCGTTGCTGCTCTGCATTTAAATCAAGGGCGCTATCCGCACGAATGGTCTCTCCAAAAGGATCGCGGTAGACGCGTTTTTGTCGAATGGTCAGATAGCCGTCTTTTTCAAGGGCCCCAACCAGGCGGGCTGCATTGGGGGCCCGCATTTTTAGGGCAGACATTGACATTTCACCCTGCCGGCCGAGGATTTCAATGATCTTCCTGCGGGCTTTTGAAAGTCGGTCCAACGGCGCATCCGGCCTGCCAAGTGCAATATGGCGTTCGGAACGGGTAAGGGTTGAAGCCCTTCTGAGTTCTCGCTTCTTTGCAATCCATCCGCTGCGCTGAAGCGACTGCACAAGGGCTGCAGGCACATTTTGATTCAGTTTTTCGTTGAGGTGTTTTAAGCGGCAGGGTCCGGATTCAAGCAACTCCAATACCGATCGTTGCAGCGCGGTGACGTTATTTTGCCTTAAGGCCGTCTGTCCTTCGGCTGTAATCGAGACAGCAGCATAATCATATAGCGTAAGACCTCCGGGGAGCGCATTTTTGATGACATCACCGATGGGATGTTTATAGTAGTCGGCAATCCAGTGATAAAATGGAATCATCGACGCTGGAAAAAGAGATTCTTGATCGAGAACATCTAAGATATGCTTAATTTCAGCCGGCTCGGTTTCAGCAGCAGAACCCATGATATAGCCGGTTACCCGTCGCTGTCCGAAGGGTACCAGAACGCGTTTGCCGGCGGCAACAAACGGGCTCAAGAAAGGTGGAACGCTGTAGGTAAAGGTATGATGCACCGGTAACGCAACCGCAACTTCGAGATTTGATTTTTCGACGCTCATAGGTCCACCATTAATTGGTAGATAATCATCATTGTCGCTGGCAGCTTTTTAGCCTGGAGGAAATCGTAAATGATTCTAATCTTTTAAATTATTGATAAAATGGATATACATATTTTTAAAATAGTGCTAATATAACCTTAAGTTAACTCAGATTCAACCTAAAGCGTTTCCGAGTGCCGACAGGTCCGTGTTTTTATCCCTTGACGGCAAATTGAGTTACGGTTATTCTTTTCCAGGGAATCCATTACCCCAAAAAAACTAATGAAATTCCATATCTGGACGATAGATAGGTTAAGGAGGCAGTTATGCAAAAATTAAAAACATGGGCAATTATTGGTGTGATCGCGACTCTGATCATTACGCCTTTTGCAACGACAGTCCAGGCCCAGGATTATTTTGAAGCCAGAGAACCCGGCGGCGGCGCCATGATATTTGATCTGGTTGTCATCCGGCCTGTTGGCATCGTTGCAACAGCCGTAGGATCCGTTGCTTGGCTCTTTTCATTACCATTTTCAGCTTTAGGTGACAATGTCGACCAGGCCACGGATAAGCTGATCAAAACACCCGGCAAATATACCTTTGTACGGCCCATCGGCGAATTTTAGCTCACAATTAAATTTTCTTCTGTCTTGACACAGGGGTATTAATTGCATATACGAAGCTGCAATTAATAACTCACAGTCGTATTGTACCTTTTGTTCGGTTCTGTCCTGCCTGTTACCCCATACACTCTTAACCTGTCACAAAAGGAGGCTGCTGTGCCGGTACATGTTGTTGACCACCCCTTAGTCAAGCACAAATTGGCGTTTATGCGGGAACATAATATCACCACCAAAGATTTCCGCGATCTTGCTTCCGAACTGGCCACTTTGCTCACCTATGAAGCCACCAAGCATCTGGAGACCGAAACCGTTACCATTCAGGGCTGGGCCGGCGAGGTCGAGGTTGAAAAAATTAAGGGCAAGAAAATCACCGTCGTGCCGATTCTTCGGGCCGGGCTTGGCATGATGGACGGCATCCTGAATCTGATACCGACCGCCAAGGTAAGTGTTGTCGGGTTGTACCGCAACGAGGAAACGCTTGAACCCATCAGATATTATGTCAAAATGACCAGTCAGATGGAGGAGCGCATTGCCCTGATACTGGACCCCATGCTGGCAACCGGCGGTACGGTCATCGCTACAATTGACCTGATAAAAGAATCCGGCTGCAAGGATATCAAAGGCATATTCATGGTCGCCGCACCGGAAGGGCTTGAACGGCTGCAAACGGCTCATCCGGATGTCGAAATTTGGGTGGCTGCCATCGATGAAAAACTAAACGAGGTCGGATATATACTCCCTGGCTTGGGAGATGCGGGCGATAAGATTTTTGGTACCAAGTAAACCCGGCGCTTCGCACCCGCTTTCACCGCGTTGTTTTCAACGATCGGGGCACTGGGCGGGTTGTCGTTGACTCCAGCACCACGTTTTCAGCCATCAGAGCAACAGGGTAAGTATGGCCGTCAAGGATTGGATCACAGAGTTTAAATTAAATCTTCCCGACAGTCTATTTAGTGTCCAAGTTCTTCTGATCGCGTTTGGTGCGCTGATAACCGTACCCATCCTTACCGGCATGGACCCGGCTGTGGCTTTGTTTGCAGCCGGTGCTGCGACCCTCATTTTCCACGGCTTCACAAAGAGGCGCATCCCGGTCTTTCTGGCATCATCTTTTGCTTATACCGCCCCGATATTGGCCGCCACACAAACATGGGGTCTCGCCGCCACCCTCGGCGGACTTGTGGCTGCAGGCCTTGTCTATACGGGTATTGGCGGCATCATTTACTGGAAAGGCCGCAATTTCATTCCTTCATTATTTCCCCCGATTGTGATCGGACCGATCATCATGGTCATCGGTCTGATGCTGGTACCGGTTGCCGTTTCAATGGCTCTGGGCAAATCAAACCCGGCGCATCTGATACCCGATAAAATCGGTTTGCTGATCGCTGCCATCACTCTGGCGGTGACCATCGTGATGTTGCTGCTGGCCAGGGGCTTTTTAAAACTGATACCCATCATCGGCGGTATTGTCGCAGGATATCTGGTTTCCATCCCCTTTGGAATCATTGATTTTTCAATCGTTGCCAGCGCGCCGTGGTTTGCCGTTCCAGAATTTGTATTTCCGCAATTCAACATTCATGCTGTTGTCTTTCTGGTCCCGGCAGTGGTCGTACCGGCGATCGCCCATTTTGGCGATATCCTCGCCATCGGCGAAGTCACGGGAAAAGATTACCTGAGGGAACCCGGCATTCATCGAACGCTGCTGGGTAACGGCGCTGCAAACACGGTCGCAGCTTGTATCGGCGGTCCGCCGGTTCGTATTTACGCCGAGATTAGCGGAGCCATGGCGGTTTTCAAAAATTGGAATCCGGCCATAATGGTGTGGGCCGCTATTCTGGCTATGGCCCTGGCCTTTGTGGGTAAGTTGAGCGCCATCATCCAGACCATCCCCGATCCTGTTAGCGGCGGCATGCTGATTTTATTTTTTGGTGCCCTGGTGGTGGCGGGTATCAATTGCCTGCTGCAGATTCAGTCAAAACTAATGGAGTTCAGAAATTTGCTGATCGTGGTGATCATTTTGGTGACCGGAATCGGCGGCATCACCTTTTCAGCCGGCGCGTTCACCCTGAAGGGCGTGGCGCTGGCAACGCTGATGGGCGTTATTTTAAACCGGATTCTGCCGGATGATATGACAGACGAAAGCTGAAACACCTGAATTTTAGCACCAATCATCTCCTGATCGAATCATTATACACAGGCAAAAAATCACCATCCTGTTCGAAGATAGACTCCAACCATTTGTTGTTCCTATCAATTTTAAAACCACCCGGACCCGGGCGCAGCCACCGGCGATAATAGATAAATTTATTGTTATATAGATTTATTGACATTATGAGATTTTCGCCTATATTTCCAATGGTGACAGCTGTGATAAGTGCTCAAAAAAACGTTGGACCCATCCGTCATATACATATACCGGCATTCATTGCTGAAAGGAGGATATTATGGCAGATGACCTTAATCGAATCCGGAGCATTTTAAACACCCATCGCCGCCAGCTTTTGGAGAAAGCCAATGTCGTGGCCACCGGAATCGGGTATAAAGAAACCGGCGGTGCAAAAACAGACCGGCTGTGTATTGTCTGCTCGGTAAAAGAAAAAGTTCCGGCGGCACGGCTATCCTCGCAAGAAATGATACCGTCGGCGGTCGACAGTACCCCCACCGATGTTATTCAAACCGGCATTATCCGCGCGCTGCAGGTGCCCACAGATCGATTTCGTCCGGCCCCCGGGGGTGTCAGCGTCGGTCATGTGGGGATCACGGCCGGAACGCTGGGCTGCTGGGTGACCAAAAACGGCCAGAAGGTCATTTTATCCAACAACCACGTGCTGGCCGACAGCAATGCAGCCGATATCGGAGATGCTATATTGCAACCCGGCCCCTTTGACGGCGGAAGCTTCCCTCAGGACCATATTGCCGATCTGACCCAGTTTGTGCCCATCTCTTTTCAGGGCGAACCCAGTGGATGCCAGTTCGCCAATGCGGTCATCTCGGTATTTAATCTGGGTTGCCAGGTGATCGGCAGCAACACCCGTTATCAGGTGACTAAAATACAGGCTGAAGATAACCTGGTGGATGCCGCCATCGCCAGGCCGCTGAACCCGGCGGATATCAACGATGAAATTTTCAACATCGGCCCGATCCAGGGAACGGTATCCGGCGAGCTGGGTATGGCCATTAAAAAAAGCGGGCGCACCACCGGCTTTACAACCGGCGAAATTCAGCAGGTTGACGTGACTGCCAATGTCCAGTACGGTGCCGGACAGGTGGCCGTCTTCAGCGACCAGTTGCTGGCCGGTGCCATGAGTCAGGGGGGAGACAGCGGTTCGGCTGTTCTGGACGACGGCAACCGCCTGACAGGACTTTTATTTGCCGGTAGTGAATCGACGACCATTATCAATCGCATTGAAAATGTATTCAGCGCGTTGGGGATTTCTCTATGAGATGGGTTGCCATATGTACCGTGCTAATTTTTCCTCTGCTGGCGCTGGGAGATGACCCGGGCATGCCACCATCTATTCAGGATGTAAAAAAACAACACGAGGCCCAGTTTTTTAAAATGACCGGCGTGGTTTCAGTCGGAATCGGGCTGGATTCGGAAGGCAATCAGGCGATTATAGTGGGCCTGGACAGAACCCGCCCGGAAACTGAATCCAGCATACCGGCCACCCTTGAGGGTTATCCGGTGGTGGTCCAGACCATCGGAACGATCCGGGCCCAATAAGTACTGCAAATTGGAATTTTTAGCCTCAAATCCTGCACAAGATTAAATGAGGGGTCGGGGAGTTTTTCTTAAATCGATCACGGAATGAATCATCCGCGACTTCATCGTGCAAACTCATGATTAAGGGAGCGTAGCGAAAGAACAGAATTT
>CAZJHF010000226.1:0-4208 GCA_964545505.1 uncultured Desulfobacterales bacterium
ATATTGCTATTATTGAAATGACGGCTCGTTTACCGTTTCAGCAATGAGTTTAGAAAAAAACGGTGGTCAGCTGCCGCGGTTTATAAATAGAAAATCATCTGCTGGAGGAGGCTTTGCGCAGTTTGAAAGCCGGTTCCTTTCCGGCCAAAAGTCGTTTGATGTTCGCATGATGACGCCCAAATATGAGCAGCGCAACAACGGCGGCGGCAATCGTTAAAACGAGGGCGCCGGTGGTGATCCAGATGCTCACCGGCAGGGCGGCCGCGGCACACAGCGAGGCCCCCGAAACCCGCCGGGAGAACAGCAGTGTGACTGCAAATAAGACGAATACCGCTGAAACAGCTGTCAGCGAAATCACCGCAAAGCATCCCGCTGCGGTTGCGACACCTTTGCCACCGTCACGAAATTTAAGGTATACGGGAAAACAATGCCCCAAAAAAGCAGATAGGGCAACGGCCGCCAGATAGATGTCGCCGGAACCATCAGCAGCACCTAAGGCCCAGCGTGCCAGATAAACCGGTAATGCGCCCTTGCCAACATCGCCGGCCAATGTCAATAAACCGGGCAGAATACCGGTTTCCCGGGTGACATTGGTCGCTCCGATGTTGCCGCTGCCTTTCCGTCGGATATCCGTACTTGCAAAAATGCGTGCCAGGATCAGGCCCCACGGGATGGAACCCAGCAGATAGGCAAATATGAGCAACCCGATAAACTTCATTATTATCATGTACACGCCTTTAATAATTTGATATTATTTAAATATTGAACGATTCAGGCGCTTGCCGGTGCCGATGCTGCGGAAATGATCGCCCGATTAAGCGGCGGCCCAAACGGTTATATGGCCGTTGTCCCAAAGTTTATCTATCTTAATGGTCAAAATCAAGCACCGCGACTCTGAGAGCAAAGGAAGCGACCCGACATTTGACTATGGACCCCATTCGGATACCCATCGAAGATGTTCTGGATCTGCACACGTTTCGACCCCGGGATATAGCCGATCTTTTAAACGCGTATTTTTCAGAATGTATCAAAGAGGGAATTTTATCTGTGCGCGTTATTCACGGCAAAGGCAAGGGGATTCAAAAAAGGCAGGTGCATCAGATCCTGGATAAACATCCGTTGGTCCGTCGTTACAGCGACGCGCCCCCGGAGGCCGGCGGTTGGGGAGCGACATTGGTGACGTTAGAGCGCAAAACCTAAAAATATTCCCAACGATGGAATTTGGGCCAGAATGAATATCGGTTTTCAACGCAAAATAGATCGCTATATCGGCGCAATGATCTGCCGGATTCTTTCGCTTTTCTATCGCCAAAGCCGGGATGAGGATGACGGATTTCAGCCCAAAAAGTTTCTGGTCATTTTGCTTTCTGAGATGGGAAGCCTTGTGCTGGCCTACCCCATGTTCCAGCAAATAAAGAAGCGTTACCCGGGTGCTGAGTTATATGGTCTATTGTTCGATAAGAACAAAGAAATGTTGACGCTGCTGGATGTGACCCCGGAGAAAAACATTTTGACCATCCGCGATACCACATTTGGCGCCTTTGCCATAGATTGCCTGCGCGCGTTGAATCAAATTCGCAAACTCAAAATTGATGTCGTCATCGATTGTGAGCTGTTTGCCAGAATCAGCAGCATTATATCATTCTTGAGCGGAGCCCGGATTCGCGTCGGCTTTCATCCGCACACGCAGGAAGGATTGTACCGCGGCGCTTTTATCAATCGCCCCGTGCTGTTCAACCCCTATCATCATATCGCGCAGCAGTTTCTTAATCTGGTCTCAGCTATTGCCTCGGTCAGCACGCCAAAGGTCAAGCAGCCGGCGCGGCGTAACAATTTGAAAGCACCTGCAATTGAATTTACAAAACCTGAAATTGACGCCATGCAGACCCGTCTGCGAACCGATTTTCGGGCCATTGACGGCAAAAAATTGATTCTCATCTACCCC
Organism: uncultured Desulfobacterales bacterium; assembly: GCA_964545505.1. GTDB lineage: Bacteria > Desulfobacterota > Desulfobacteria > Desulfobacterales > JAHEIW01 > JAHEIW01. The sequence continues at coordinate 1,946 of CAZJHF010000226.1, forward strand.
AGCGGTGGAATGTTACCCATCAGGGCCTGGCCGCGCCATTATTACAGCCAGGTGGCCGGTGAATTAATAAAAAAGGGATATGCCGTGGGCATCGTCGGTCTGGCGACAGACAAACAGCTGGCAGCGGCAATTCTATCAGATTGCAACCATCCGGCCTGCATCGATTTGACCGGATATACCCGCACCGTACGAGAATTGATGCTGATCTTCCAGTTTGCAGAGCTGCTAATTACGAACGATGGCGGCCCGGGACAATTTGCTGCCCTGACACCGGTTCCGACCATTATATTTTACGGACCTGAAACCCCGGATCTGTATGGCCCGGTTGACGACAAAGCGATGCTGTTTTACAATCCCCTGCCCTGCTCACCTTGCCTGACCGCTTATAACCATCGCAACTCTCCCTGCGATGGCGATAATTTGTGCTTAAAGCAAATTCCACCGCAGCAGGTGCTTGAGAATGCATTGCAAATACTGGAAGGTGGCCGGTCCGCTGGAGGTTAGAATAGCCAGGAGATAATGACGATGTCGATAACCGCTTTGATCGGAATCAGTTTGTTGCTGGCATCCATATCTTTGTTCGTCTACCAGATCATGATCGCATTTATGGATATGGGTGTATCCGATGAATTTAATTATGAAAACATCAGCTTTGCCGATCTTGTCGATAGTTCAACCATCGAATGGGTTGACGGCGTCTCTTCAATCTATGTTCAAAGCGTGGCAGAAACCCTGATGACAATGCCATTGGCCATTTTATTGTTCGCCGGCGCCATTGTCTTTTTCTTCATTCACGCTTTCACCAGCGAGAAACGAATCAGCAAAGGCTGAGACCGTTGCCACCGGCGCTGAAGCCCGATAATGCGGGGCGGTGAAGCACTCAGGGTAGCCGGGTTGCCCGGGTGATGAAAACGGGCTCAGCCGGCACATCCCGAAAGCGACCCCGCGTGACGGTCTTTACGCTCGAAATACCATCCACAACCTTTATGCCTTCCACCACATGTCCGAATACCGCATACCCCCAGCCCTGGGGGCTTTTGTCTTTGAAATTCAAGAATTCATTATCCTTCATGTTAATAAAAAATTGAGCGCTGGCACTGTGCGGATTTGGCGTGCGCGCCATCGCAATGGTGCCGCGTAAGTTGGGCAGCCCGTTGTCGGCTTCATTGCGGATTGGCGCGCGCGTCTTTTTTTTCTGCATGTCGGCCGAAAAACCGCCCCCCTGAATCATGAAATTGGGGATCACGCGATGAAAAATGGTATTGTTGTAATATTCAGCGTCTACGTAGGCTAAAAAATTCTTGACGGTTACCGGTGCCTGATCCGCATACAGCTCGAGCACTATTTTGCCTTTGGATGTTTCCAGAACCACTTTAGGGTTATCGCCGGCAACCGCTGAAAAAGCGACCGCCAATAAAACGAATGCAACAATCAATATGCGTTTCATGACACCTCCTTGCACCTCTTAAATGACATCGAGTTTATAGATTCGTAAGCGCCAACATGCAAAATCATATACCTTCGAATCATTTCATTCAATTAATTTCGCTCCCCCCAAAAAAATAAATGCTCACATTTGGGGGTTGGCCGGTTTAGCCCGTTGAGCCGGTCGAAGATCCCCGTAAAAAGGGATGATGCCCGTTAAAAAAGGTACCATGTCTGATTTTATTTAACCGGCAATCGGGCTAACCCACCACAGGCGGATAAACGGGCAGCGTGCGCAACCTGAAGTCCGTTAATGCCATTTTGAGATGGTTGATAGGCAAAATTTGCACCATGATTTCGCTCTATAAAATAGTAACTTATTGAAATTAATATTTAAATATTTTGGCACAGTATCTGCATTTTTGCATCAAGGATACGCGTATTGGACCCCATAGGAGGAAGATTCCGTGCTCAAGAAATTATTGCTGCCAATTGGCCTGCTTTTTTTTATCATCATGTCCGAAAGTGTCATCGACGGCACCTCCATCATCATGAATTTAAAAAGTGTTCTACTGGTGTCAGCCGGCACGCTTTTAAGCGCCCTGATCGCCTTCCCACTGAAAACCTTCAGAGACCTTTTTAAAAGCCTCAAGGTGGTTTTCAAGCAGCAGGAAACCGATAACGAGCCCTTGGTTAAAGAACTGGAAAGGCTGGCGCTCATCTGGCGCCGCTATGGGATTGTGGCCCTTGAAAAAGCCCGCAAAAGCGTTGAAAACGTTTTCCTGCAAAAGGGAATCGAACTGGTGGTTGACGGGTACGATCGTTATGATATTCGCAA
>CAZJHF010000226.1:4308-6861 GCA_964545505.1 uncultured Desulfobacterales bacterium
TGTCCGAATACACCAAAGCCGAAGCAACGGTTTTAAATATTATTTTGGAGGGAATAATGGATATCGCCGAGCAAAAAACGTCCAAATCCATTTCCCACCGCCTCAATTCCTATCTTGACGTCAATCACCTCAGCCATATGCACAAGCCGATAAAGGAAAAAACGCCCGCGCGGACAACACCCCAGATGCAGGTGCAGTAATACTGCCGCAGGCGAGGCAAAGACATGGCAGAATCAAAAGAAAACACACTTAAACGGCGGCTTGAGTTTTCCGAACAAAAAAGGGGGCTGCTGCAAAAGCAGTTATCATCTTTTAGCGTTGAGGAAGATACGACCCTGTGGAGCTTTGTAGATCTGATCACGCTGCTGTTGATTCTGTTTATTTTATTCTATTCGCATGCCGTCACCCGTAAAGCCACTGCAAAAAACGACGACGACGAAACGCAGCAGGCATCTGAAACCCAAACTCAGGATGCGTCTTTAGAGCAGTTGCGCCGCCAGGTTATGCAAACCGTCCGATCAAAAGATAAAAAAGATTTTGCCGTGCGCTGGGACCAAAAGCGGCTGGTGATGGTGATGGGTGAAAAAATCGCCTTTAATGTAGGCGATGCCAACCTGCTACCGGATTTTCAACCGACCTTAAAGCAGATCGCCGGATTCATTTCTTCTCAAAAGGGTTATAAAGTCGCGGTAGCCGGCCATACCGACGATGTGCCCATTAGCACCCGACAGTTTCCTACCAACTGGGAACTGTCGGCCATTCGGGCCGTTAATGTGGCCAAATTCCTAATTGGCCATGGAATCAGCCCCCGGCGTGTTTCAATTGAAGGCTATTCGGCCTACCGCCCCCTGTTATACAACGGCAGCACTCAGAATCGCCAGGCCAATCGGCGTGTTGAAATCACATTGATCAAGGAAAGCCATCAGAAAAAAAGATAGGAACAAAGTCGTTAGCCGATATGCGGCAATGGGGACTGCAATAGTATGAAGGGTCGCGATATCTACACCCCGGGGGCAAACCTTCTAAAAGAAATCAAGGTTCTATCCAGCCTGTGCGTTACACTCAAATTTAACCCATACTTTAGACATCCAACAAACATTGAAGGTTGACAATAAAACCTGCAATTCAATATTTACTATAAAACGGTTTGATGATTTTAAACCGTCGGCAGTCGCGCTCTGAGTTTTACCGACCATGAAACGCGTTTTTTACAGCACGGATTTCCGATCAGGATAAATAGGCTGTATGGGCATACAAACGATTCGCAACAATGATGCCGCAAAATCTGAGTGACTTCAATTAGTGCTTCTTTAGATTCTCGTATACGTCATTGATAATTTTCTCGGATACAACTGACATGGCCTGGCTCATGGCTTTGGCGAATGCCTCCGGGTTTCCACGTTCGCAGGGCTTGCTTATTGGGTAGGTTTTCTGGAAACGGATTTGTTTATCCATATCCGGTTCATGCGCTGCCATTAGAACAATGCTGAGCGCCAAGACCGCCTGACAGCCATCTTTGGTGTCGGATTCTAAAAATTCATCTATGCTGCCCTCCAGAAGATAGGCATATGGCAATTTGCTGCGGCGGGTCACAACAGCCTTAAAAAGTTGGGATTGCTGCATATCCCGGGCCAATAAATAGGTGACGGTTGCTCCGGGATTGGCGCGCCACTTGTGGTAGGTGTACGCTGCTCTCTTGTACGACCTGTCGCGGTAGATGATTTTATGGGTGTTATATACGGGCGCAACGCTGAACTGCTCGACTTTGATGACCTCGTCAAGGGGCTGATGATCCCCGATGCGCGGCGGATCATATTCAAGGCTGTAATAATCAATTTTGTTGCTGGGCTGTTTAAGATCAAGGCAGGCACTAAAAAGCAGCGCAAGACCCATCCATAAAACACAACATATCTGGGTGCGTGTCATCGATCATCTCCCATTATTCACTAACACTATCAGTATTGCGGGGTCGCGGGGGCTCGCCAAACAGCAATTGTGACGGGTGGTCGGCAAGCAATTCCAAAAGCTGGTTCAGATTTTGACTGGCCAATTCCAGATTCTGCGATGCGACCACCAGATATTGCATCAATTCCGATATGGACGCGTCGGCTCCGCTGACCAGCTCTGTGCTCCTATTCATAAGAATATTGGCATTTTCCATGGCCCGGCTAAAATTATCCAGACCGGTTTTAATCGTCTCCTCTCTACTGACAACGATTCCCTGCACCCGAGCCAGGGTAAGGTCGGCTTTGTCGAGCAGGCTGTTCAGTGATTGACCCGCATTTTCGGCTGAAGCCAAAACTTTATCCCATCTCTCATCTTCCAGGATTTGCTCCAATTTTTCAAAGGACGAATTGATCGTTCGGGAAATGCGCGCCATATTGGCATCATCGACGGTTTGATTGATATTATCCAGAGTTGCTTTTATTTTGACTGAAATTTGTTCAAGGTCCAGCGCTTTTATCTGACCCAGGATCTGATCGAAGCCACCAATTAAGCCACTGATTTCAGATGGTTTTGAGGCGATGATCGGATACTCTGAAGGGAAACTGA
>CAZJHF010000227.1:0-2122 GCA_964545505.1 uncultured Desulfobacterales bacterium
TTGTTATTCACCCTGCAAGTACAACGCATTCGCAGCTGAGTGAAGAACAGCAAAGAGCCGGAGGATTATCGCCGGATCTGGTGCGCCTTTCTATCGGTCTTGAGAACATCGACGACATCAAAGAGGATCTGGACCAGGCCTTCGCCCAAACCTGATTTCTCTTGCCCTCGTCAAAAAAATCAAGTAACAAAATTAGCCGGCTTCCCCTGCGGCTGCTATAACAGGCATATCGGGGAGCGGGCTATTTTTTTAAATCATCACAAGCGGCTCTGGGTTATGAGTGAATACATTGAACATGACAGTCAGGGTGTTTCGGTGGGTATTGTGGAGAAAAAACTTTTCACTTTTGCCGAACCACCCGATGAAATGGTTCTGGAAAACGGCGCCAGGCTCGGCCCGGTAACCCTGGCCTATGAAACCTACGGCACTCTAAACGCAGAAAAATCAAATGCGATATTGATTTTACATGCCCTCTCAGGCGATTCCCATGCTGCCGGCTATTACGGCGAAGAAGATGAAAAGCCCGGCTGGTGGGATATTATGGTCGGCCCCGGCAAAGGGATCGACACGAACAAGTATTTTGTCGTCTGCTCCAATATCATCGGCAGCTGTATGGGATCTACCGGACCCTGCAGTACCAGTCCCAAAACCGTTCAGCCCTATGCCTTAGATTTTCCGGTGGTCACCATCGGCGACATGGTGGTGGCTCAAAAAAAGCTAATGGATTATCTGGGTGTTAAATTGATCTTATGTGTGGTGGGGGGCTCTATCGGCGGAATGCAGGTCCTGGAGTGGACCGTCCGATACCCGGAATTGGTGAAGTCCGCCATTCCGCTGGCCACAACAACCAAACACTCGGCCCTGGCTATTGCATTTAATGAAGTCGCCCGACAGTCCATCATGGCCGATCCGGCCTGGAATAACGGAAACTACTACTACGGCCCCAAACCCAATCTCGGATTGGCGGTGGCGCGCATGATCGGCCACATCACCTATTTGTCGGACGAATCCATGCGCTTGAAATTCGGCCGCCGGCTGCAGGATAAAAGTGACTTTTCATTTAACTTCGATGCGGATTTTCAGGTGGAAAGTTACCTGCGTTATCAGGGCAAAAAGTTTGTGGACCGTTTTGATGCCAACTCCTTTTTGTATATTACTAAAGCCGGCGATTATTATGACATGGAAAAACAATATGGTGATGGCTCGGCGGTGAAAGCCTTTGCAAAAGCCAGGGCCAAGTTCCTCGTGGTTTCCTTTACTTCCGATTGGCTCTATCCCACCTATCAATCCAGATCAATGGTGAAAGCCATGAAGAAAAACGGGCTGGATGTCAGTTTCCTTGAAATCGAAGCCGAATGGGGTCACGACGCCTTCTTGCTGCCCAATGTGCGCTTGACAAATCTGATCAGAGGATTTTTAGAACGTGTCTGCCGTGAAAACACAACATAACCATATGCGCTATGATCTTCAGATTATCGCTTCCTGGATCGAACCGGGTTCCCGCGTCCTGGATCTGGGCTGCGGTAGCGGCGAGCTGCTGCGCTTTTTAATCAACAAGAAGCAGGTGCACGGCTCCGGCATCGAACTGGAAGAAGATAAAGTGGCCACCTGTATTGAGAAGGGGTTAACGGTTTTACAGGGCGACATCAATGCGGAAGTCCTGGATTACCCGGATCTGGCTTTTGACTATGTGATCTTGAGCCAGACCCTGCAGCAAGTCTATGCGCCAGACAAACTGATACGGGCAATCATGCGAATTGGCAAAAGAGGCATTGTCAGTTTCCCCAATTTCAGCCACTGGGCCTGCCGCATGCAGTTGCTATATAGCGGTTATGCCCCGGTCACCAAACAATTGCCATATCAATGGTATAACACGCCCAACATCCGGGTAATTACCATCAAGGATTTCCGAAAATTTATCGATGACGTCGGCTTGAAAATTTTAAAAGAGGTGGCCATTAATACCCATTCGCAGAACCGGTATGGAAAGATTATTAAATTTTTGCCGAATGTTCGCGCCACCTACGGCATCTTTCAAATCGGCAATTAAACTGGTCTTAAAACCTTCATCTTTTGCCCGAGAGCTGTGTTATTCGTTGAGCACCTTAATTTAAAAAAATCA
>CAZJHF010000227.1:2222-6840 GCA_964545505.1 uncultured Desulfobacterales bacterium
TAAAAAAATCATTGAGGATAGGTAATAAAAGACTTACATTTGGTATCTAAATTAATGTAACTATATTATTATCCTGGGTATAAGGATGTAAAAAATTGTTTAGGGGAACAAATGAAGATCGTATCAATTGCGACCAGCAGAAAAAAGGGGACGCGAAAAGCTTCAGTTGATGAGGCCTATTTAAAAAAGGAACACGGTCTGGACGGTGATGCGCATGCCGGCAAGTGGCACCGGCAGGTGAGTTTTTTAGCAGCCGAAGAAATCGATAAAGCCCGTCAGTCCGGCCTTGACGTTACCTTTGGCGATTTTGCCGAAAACATCGCCACCACCGGCGTTGACTGGAAAAACATTCCGGTGGGCACCCGGGTTCAACTGGGGCCGGATGCTCTGGTCGAAATCACCCAGATTGGAAAAGAGTGCCACAATCGATGCGCCATTTACTACAAGGCCGGCGATTGCATTATGCCGCGGGAAGGTGTTTTTGCGCGGGTGCTTAATGAGGGAAAAATAAAATGCGGTGATCAGATCAGCATCGAGCAGCCCGGAAAATGAAAGCAAAAATGAATACCTGAATTTTGCACAAGTAAGCTTCTCATTAATTTTCATGCAAAACTCAGATCATATGCGCCATCTTTAAGACAGCATGCCCTTTATTCCCAATAAGGTTCTTCCACAAACAATTCAATTCTGATACGATCAAAAACGCCTTTCACTTCATCGGGCCGGAATGGATATTGAACTTCGCTAAAATAGCCATTCCCGAAAGCCGGCTGAGAGATTATATACCGGAGGGTCCGTCGCATGCCTATGACAATATTGGTTTACCTAAAGTTCCTGGGCAAAGAATTAATCAACCCGTTCACCTATCTGATTGCTTTTTTGATAGGTGCATCTATTAATGCCCTTCAGGGCAATGGCATTTGGTTTTCAGTGGTTCCCTATGTGGTACCTCTTTTTGTTCAGAGCTTTGCCAAGGCCTCAATAAAGTTTAAAAACGAGGACATGGACATCCTTTGTCAACTTCCGGCAGAGCGCCAGGACCCTGTTTTTGTAATCGCTAAAGACGGCTGGATCGCCGCGACCGCGGGCAACACCAAAATTCTTTTTGAAAAAAATAATATCAAAAAAATTCATGATTTGTTTGGAAAGCCCGAAGCTGAGATTATTATAAATGCAACCGAAGAAATTAGAGAGGAATGGGAGACCGAGCCTCCGGAATTATATTCGAAAATTACCGACAGATGGTATCAGACCAAGACAAAGATCGGAGCAAGCGGTCACATTTTGATATGGCTGGATGAAATATCATCACGAAAAGCAATGGACGCCAGTTTGGCGGCTATTCGAGGATTCAGCCGTGAGGTGATCAACTCAATCAATGAGCTTGCGGTTAAAAATGATATATATGATCGCCTGGCTCTGCTCATTTTAAGAGAAGGTTACCAGGGCGTTTTCATCACCAGAGAAGATAAAGATGGTAACCTTTCCGGATACGTATTTAAGGGCAAATCCGAAGATTTGATAAAATCCGAATTGATCCAGGTCCCAGAAAATTCTTCGGCACCGATTTGGGCTTCACGCAAAGCAGCGTGCGATATTCACGGCTGTGTGGCATCGGCCACCAGGCCCGAATCCATGACCCAGGCCGAGTTTGAAAAAGCGCATCCGTTTGATGAGAACGTTAAAGCATTTTTAGGCTTTGCCATTACCAACTACATTAATTACGCTGAGGGCGATGTGTCGATCATCGCTTTTAATAAGAGGGACGGGATCAAAAAGTTTGACGCGGACGTCATCAATACCGTCGTTAATACCGCCAGATCCGTAACGCGCTTGATAGACCTGGCAATTGGCAACAATCGCATGCTCAGCGCTCTGGAAGTGGCTGAGGAGGTCCAGCAAAACCTGCTACCCAAAAACATACCGGTAATAAAAGGCCTCGATATCGCTGCCAAAAGTATCTACTGCAACAAAACCGGCGGTGATTTTTATGATTTTCTCAATGTTTCTCAAACGTCAGCCGGTAAGTTCAATGTGGTTGTCGGTGATGTTTCCGGTCACGGCATCGCTGCCGGTCTTTTAATGACCACAGCGCGTGCCCTGATTCGCAGTCGCTCAGCCCAGCCGGGGACGCTTTCTGAAATCGTCACCGACGTCAACCGTGACCTCACGCTGGATATCTATGACACCGGCCGGTTTACCACCCTGTATTATCTAACTGTCGATTCGCAAGCCAATCGGCTAAATTGGGTCCGGGCCGGTCATGATGCCGCTCTGCTGTTCGATCCCAAGACCAACAGCTTTGAAGAACTCTATGGTTCCGGTCTGGCGCTGGGCTGGGATGAAAACTATCAATATGAAGAAAACGAGCGAACCGGTTTGGCCAAGGGACAGGTTATATTTATGGGAACCGATGGCATCTGGGAAACTTTCAACGCAACCGGTAAACCTTTCGGCAAGGAACCCATAAAAGATATTATTCTTCAAAACGCCGCCGCAAGCGCTGAAGATATTATGAATGAGATTCTGGTGGCTTTAGAGAGTTACCGGCAGGGTGAGGACTCCGAGGACGATGTTACGATGGTCGTCATCAAGATGGTGGGGGATGCAGACAACGTATAAAGGTTTCAAGTGTCAGTGTTCAGGTGTCAGGGAACATAAGACTGAAATCAAAGAACATGTGATCGCTATTGCTACTCAGTTGCAAGAGCCCGAAACTGACCACCAACGGCCTGACACCTGACACCCGAAACCTGACACCTTGTAAAATGAACCACTTGCATTTAGTAATTCCCGGCTAATAAAATACAATAACCTGTACATATAAACTTATGTTATGAAAACATTCATTGGTTTTGACGAAGCGCTCGAACTGACACTGGCCAAAGTTTCCGTCAGTGAAGCTGAAGTTTTACCCCTTGCCCAACTGACCGGAAAAATTCTGGCTGAAGATATTGTGGCCAGAGTGGACAGTCCATCTAGCACCTCGTCCCGCAAAGACGGGTATGCCGTCATTTCAGCGGATTTGGCCAACGCAAGCGCTGACAATCCGGTGGAATTAAAGGTGGTCGGCAAACTTGCAGCTGGAGATGACGCGAATCTGCAAATTGCCACCGGCCTAGCTGTTCGGGTCACCACCGGTGCACCCATACCGGAGGGTGCCGATGCCGTCCTTTCCGAAGAATTCTGCGAATCGTCCAGCGACGCAATAAGCGCGCAGCATATTGCTGAAAAAGGCCGCAATGTGCTAAGGCGTGGAACCGATATTCGACAGGGCGAGCGGGTGGCCGCAAAAGATGAAAAATTGTCTCCTGCCCTCATCGGGCTGGTGGCCTCCTCCGGGTTGGATCGGGCCTCGGTATATCGTTTGCCAAAGGTGGCGGTCATTGCCAGCGGCAATGAAGTCGTTGCACCTGGAAAGCCATTGGGCGACGGAAAGCTGTATGCCAGCAACATGGTCGAAATTTGTTCCTGGCTGACTTCTTACGGCCTTTCCTATTCAGCTGAGCTGGTGGATGACGACGAAGCGCAAATACAATCCGCCATTACGTCGCGGCTACCGCAAGCAGATGTTTTTATTACCAGCGGCGGGGCCTGGGGCAGTGAACACGATCTCATGTTAGATGTGGTGGAAAAGCTGGGTTGGCAGGGCATCTTTCGTCGCGTGCGAATGGGCCCCGGAAAACCGGTTGGATTCGGAATTTTAGAACAGAAACCGTTTTTTATACTGCCCGGCGGCCCCCCGTCCAATGAAATGGCCTTTTTGCAACTGGCACTGCCGGCAATCATGAAAATGAAAGGGGAAGCTGCCTTTTCTTTTCCGGTGGTGCGGGCACAATTGACCGAAACCGTTCGTGGTCATAAAGATTGGACACAGTTTATACACGCCCGCCTTGAAGAGGATAAACACCAACTCATCGTAAAACCCGCTAAACTCAAAAGCCGGCTCATCTCAATGGCGCGCAAAGATGCGTTGATCATAATCCCGGAAGGCTGGGAAGAATTGATCGCCGGTGAAGTCATTGACATTCAGTTATTAAATGCGGATTTTGCACATCGATAGCTGTTTAACAATCTGACCCTGAAGGTACTCTGGACTTTTGCTCAAATAAGGTAATACAGTTATGCAGAAAGCCCAAGTTAAGCGCTTTCAACCACGAAGCGCACGAAGGACACGAAGAGTTATTTTAAAATTAATCTATCCTGCCTTCGTGATCTTCGTGTTTTTCGTGGTGAGATAACTATTAGACGAATTTAACTGGAACTTCCCAGATAGCCACATAAGGTCATATTAATTTTTTACGTCAATAACCCATCAGAATAGAAAATATTGATTCAGTTAAGGGAGGATTCATGATTCGGGGCTCAATCGCAGGTCTGGTGATTATATTTCTGTTTTTCGGATGTGCTTCAGACTCCCCACCAAAGCCTGACTTTCAGGACGGCACCCGGGTCGGTATCTTCAACAGCGTCGAATCCTATTTGACCCATCGACATATTACCATCGAGCGGGTAAATAGTTTTACGCAACCAATTGATGTGGATTGGGATATACCGGCTTACTTGAATGCCCAACTGACAGAGGCATTAAAAAAGGACCGGCGCTTTGTGGTTGTTC
>CAZJHF010000228.1:0-2755 GCA_964545505.1 uncultured Desulfobacterales bacterium
CGATCCGTGAATTCGAGATAAAATCAATAGGCCCGTCATCCATCGCGGACATGCCCATCGCCATCAACTAAAACCGGTTGCAACTTTTTTGGGTATGATATATTTGTTGGCAGATTAGTTTGTTTACTGCAGAACCAAAAAAATCCCATGAAGAATAAAACCGATAAAAACACCCGTAGTATGGAACCACTGAGTTTTTCAGATGCGCTGGCGCGAACCGTACTCAATTCATTATCGGCACATATAGCGATCTTAGACGAAAACGGTGTTATTCTCGAAACCAACAAAGCCTGGCAAATGTATGCCGTTAAAAGCGGCATGCCGGAGACCTATGACCATAGAGGAATCAATTATCTTAAAATCTGTGATGCGACCTCAGGCAGCGAGGCCGCAATTGCCGCCCAAGTCGCCCAGGGGATCCGGGCGGTGATTCGCGGCGATCTGGAAGAATTTTTATTTGACTATCCCTGCCATTCAGAGGACGGACCGCACTGGTATTACATGCGAACCATTCGCATGGTGGGTCCGGGCCCATTACGAGTAGTGGTCAGCCATGCTGAAATTACGGCCCTGAAGCTGACTGAAGAAGCCTTGAAAAAAAGCCAGGAAGAACTTTTCGAACAAAAGCAAAGTCTGGAAGAAGCCAATATTGCCCTGAAGGTCCTGCTAAAACAGCGCGAGCAGGACAGGCAGGAGCTGGAAAAACAAGTGTTGACCAATATCAAAGATCTTGTACTACCGTATGTCGAAAAATTAAAAAGTTCCCGGATCAAACCCAAAGACAAGATCCTCGTAGAGATCATTGAGACGCACCTGAATGATGTGATATCCCCCCTGCTGCAACGATTTGTCAATGCCAAAATTTTGTTGACGCCCCAGGAAACGCAGGTGGCCGGTTTGGTCAAAGATGGCAAAACCAGCAAGGAAATCGCAGATATTCTGAATGTTAGCGAAACTACGGTCAATTTTCACCGCAAAAACCTGCGCGTCAAATTCGGCTTGACCAATCAAAGGACCAATCTGCGGTCTTACCTCATTTCTATTTCCTGAAAGCTTTAATCGTAATATCCTTTTCGATCAAATAAGTAGTAGGTATTTCCCATCATTAGACTCCGAATTTTCTCCCATTGCGGTTTTTGCATTTGTGCATAATCTTTACTTGTTTTCGATAATAATCAAAAGCGAATTCAACTTTACTTCCAAGCAGGTTCTCGGCCGTAGTCAGAATAAAGTTGATACATAATAAACCTGAATTTAAGAGCAGAAAGAATAACGATGTTAAATACGAACCGAATCACTCCAGATAGTGTGATAGATTTGATCTTTAACCTCAAATGGAAAAGTAATAGTGCCGTGCACACCGACAGTTTCCAGGCCAGCCGGGTAAACATGTGGCGCGATTTACTGCCGCCGGCTCTGTTAAATACTTTGATGAACAAGGAGGCAGGTGAACGGGTGCAAGTGCCACTCGAAGATGGCGAGGCTGTTAAAGCTTTCACGAACCAAAACTTATTCGACATCCATTGCACCCAATTTGACCGTAAGTATAACAAGGATATGGTTACCGAACCACGTTTAGGGCGTTTTTATCCTAAAGGGCTGTTAAAGGGAATTGCCGGAATATTCAGGGCTAATGTCCAGCCATTCCGGTGTGTTGGACTAAACAACGGCCATATGACTGTCGATTTAAACCATCCGCTGGCGGGCAAAGACCTTCATCTTTCTGTCGTCGTCGGAAAGGTGGAGCTTAAGCGAACCGAGCGGGGTGGGACGAGTATCGACTGGATGGAAGACCTGACCCACGGGCCCGGCATGCAGGCCCGTTGGCAAAATCAAAAGACGGATTATTTCTCTGACGGCGCCTTCGGACGGGATGACGATCGACCCGATTCAAGGTTTTACCGCAAACCAAGATATGTCTACCATATCGATGATACCGCTTGCGAGATGGTAAGAAACACTTACGGGCGCTTTCTGACCGATGGGATGCAGGTTCTCGATTTAATGAGCAGCTGGCAGTCGCACATCCCGACTAATTTGCATCTCGATCGATTTGTCGGCCTTGGCCTCAACGAAGACGAGCTCAAGAAAAATTCGCAGCTAAGCGAATTCGGAGTTCACGATCTGAATGCCGACCTCGCGCTGCCATTCGAATCCAACACGTTTGATGCAGTCGTCAACACGGTATCCGTTGAGTATTTAACTGACCCCTTGGCAGTATTCAGGGAGATTTCACGGATTTTGCGACAGAATGGCTATTTCATCGTTACCTTTTCAAATCGGTGGTTTCCGACCAAGGCCATTAAGATCTGGCCGACACTTCATGAATTTGAGCGTATGGGACTGGTGCTCGAATACTTTTTGCGCACGGGTGAGTTTAAAGATCTGCAAACCTATTCCATTCGGGGACTGCCCCGGCCACATGATGACAAATATTTCCCCGAGCTCTTATATTCCGATCCGGTCTATGCCGTATGGGGACGGAAACAATAGCGAATAACAAGCAATTTATTCATGGAGACCCTGTGGTGAATCATAAAATTCTCGCATTAATTTTTGGGGTGGCTACCATCGTAACCGGCTGCACGTCAATACCTGAAGGGTTGCAACCCGTAACAGGTTTCGAGCCGGACCGATATCTGGGGAAATGGTATGAAATTGCCAGGCTTGACCATTCATTTGAGCGCGATTTGAGCAATGTCAGCGCCACCTACACGAGAGGAAAGAATGATGATATACGGGTTAAGAACAGGGG
>CAZJHF010000228.1:2855-6826 GCA_964545505.1 uncultured Desulfobacterales bacterium
ATACCAAACAGCTGATCAGGGTTGAGCATAACCTTCCAGATGAAAAGATGCGGCTTGCAGAAAATACCATGAAGACCGATGCAAAGGAAAATATCAAAATGATAACCGCCTGCCCGTCAACACCCAATTGTGTGTCTTCCATCGACAAGGGGCGGAAACATTTTATCGAGCCGCTGCGCTTTGTGGGCAGCGCCAAGGATGCACAAAGCAGGCTGCTGAATATTCTCTCTGAACTCAAAGGCGCGCGGGTTGTGACAGTTGAAGAGAATTTTATTGAGGCCGAGTTTACTTCCTTTGTTTTCCGCTTTGTCGACGATGTCGAATTTTATTATGATGATCGCCATAAGGTCATTCATGTTAAATCGGCTTCCCGAGTAGGATATTCCGATCTGGGGGTCAATCGTCGTCGAGTAGAAAAAATTCGCAAACTTTTTAAACAAAAGGAATAACAATGGTCACGATCAATAAAAACACAAACTTTTGCATCTAAGACAAACATGGCAATGATTACCTTTGTTCCCTGAATGGTGCCGGGAACCGTTATTACTCAAAAAACAAGTGCGGATAAAAATTAGGTCTTGTTTTTTATGGCATAAGATATATCTACATCACCTTGCAGGACATTGCCTCATCGATGTCTTCATCCGTGATTCCCAAAAGATGAAAGACATGATTGAAACGTGCGTGGGAAAGGGCCACGTTGGCAACCCGATCCAATGTTTTTTTTGCGTTGTAAGCAATTCCCAGACCCGCCTGAGTCAACATTAATGAATCATTGGCACCATCGCCGATGGCGACCACCTGGTCCAGCGGAATGCTCTCGTCACATGCCACCTGGTTGACGAGACGGGCTTTTTGAGCAGCGTCGACGATATTTCCCTTAAGCTTTCCGGTCAGGGTGCCGTCTTTGATCTCCAAACGGTTGGCGAAAGCAAAATCCAGATTGAATTTATCCTTAAGCGATTCGGCAAAAATATCGAATCCTCCAGAAACGATCCCCAATTTGAACCCGAGCCATTTGAGGGTTGTCAAAATCTCCTCCGCCCCCTGGGAAAGATTCATTTGATTTCTGATCTCCATCACATCATCCAGGGGCAGCCCCCTGAGCATGGCTACCCGTTGCCTGAGAGATTCTTCAAAGTCAAAGTCTCCGCGCATAGCCTTATCCGTGATTCTGGAAACTTCCCGATGGACACCCATTTTGCGGGCCATTTCATCAATGCCCTCCATTGTCACCAGTGTGCTGTCCATATCAAAGCATATCATGCGCTTGTTTTTGCGATGTGCAACCATATTTTGAACGGATAGGTCAACACTTAAATCGCGGCTTTTTCCCATCATGCGGCTTTTCAGACGGTCTACATTTTTAACCCCGATGATGTCTACGATCATTTCAAAAGAACGGGCACCGTGATGCGTTTGGCTGAATAACATCTCGATATTTGCATTTTCCTCTGCCAGCACTTTTGATAGATCAGCGATGGCGTGGGTATCGCCGAAATAAGTGAGTACCAGTCGTTTTCGAAGGTCTATTCTTTTAATTTGATCCGGCGCAAGCAGTTGGAAGTTGAGTGTAAGATTGAGTTGATTGGCCTCGAAAAGAAGGTCTTTGATGGCGCTGTCTTTGGATTGATTCGCTGGCTCAAATTTTAACAACATGTGAAGTCCGATGGTTTGTAGGAGTGAAGCTTGTTGAATGTCCCTTATTTCAATTTGGTGATTTTGCAGGACTTTCGCAAAAGCAGCTATAATTCCGGGACGGTCAGGTCCTGAGATGTTGAGGAGTAGCAAGTTTTTTTCTGCCATACGATCGCTCCTTTTTAAAAGAATTCATTCGGTTACGCCATTGGCGGCCGCCGTATTGAACCGAGCGGTCCCATTTGCGATACATCATCGCAATGCGAGGATTGTGTTGGAACATTTTCAGCTAAAATTTCTTCACCAAGGCGTTTACCTTTCTCACATAACCCTGGATATCACATTTGCGTTCAAGACCCGAGGCGGCCATATAGCGGACTTTGCCGAATATCGGCCGCTCGAACCAGGCCCGGTCATGCACGCCGAAAACCCAGGCCACACCGGTATAAGAGTTGGGGTCCCGGCCGTCCAGAAAATATTTGTTGTTAATGGCCAGCGTTGTTCGAAATGCGTGTTGCGGAGTTTTAGACCATTCCAAAATTTTCTTGCCCCAGTACATGCGCATGTAATTGTGCATAAAACCGGTAATCTTCATCTCACGCATGGCCGCATTCCAGTATTCATCATGGGTTTCGGCGTCTTCGAGCTGGTCGCGGGTATACACATATTCCCGTTTGTCTTTTTGGTGCTGCTTTAGCGTTTTCTGGGCCCATTGGGACAGGCAGGCGTAGGAATCGTAATTTGGGGTATAATTTACAAAATTCATGGCCAGTTCACGACGCACGATTAATTCTTCTAAATAGGCCTCTTGAACCTCCTTGAGACGGCTGACGGCAGCTTTGATTTGCAATGCAAGATAAAGCGGAGACAGTTGTCCGAAATGCAGATAGGGACTCATGTGGGAAATGTCATCAGTCTGGGGTTGATTGCGGTTCTCCACATAGTGTTTAAACCGCTTTTTTATAAATTCATCCAACCTTGCTTTTGCCTGAAAGGTGCCGCCTTTGAAAAACTGGGTCACCGGCCCAACCCTGCGGTCGAGGGACAGCTTGTTGAGAACGGTGCTGACCTCTTTTAGATCCAAGCTCTTGATTTTCAAACCTAACGATGACTTTTTCACAACGCTGGACTTAAATGGCACGAGATAGTCATTCAGGTGTTTATGTATCTTGGGGCGAATCGTGCGGGCCGCATACTCGGCTTTGTTGGAAACGACTTCAATTGGGACGACCACATCACTTTCAACCTGCACAACGCCACAGGCTGCCGAACGGGCTACCCGGGTGCGCCAGGCTTTTTGGTGGCTGAGGTAACCGCGATCGCAGACAATCAAAGCGGCCTTGCGGCCCAGGGCTGAGGCAACATCGGCCGGTGATCCGCGTTGGATCACCATTTTGATACCCTGTTTGGAAAGAGACGCTTGGGTCTCCCGCAATCCTTCCAACATAAATGTGTAATGGCGCAGGTTGGCCTCCGGATAGTCGTCCATCAGACCGAAACCCACCAGCACGCTTTGCCCGAGCGCATTGGCCTGCTGAACGGCATATTCCAGGGCATGATTGTACGCTACTCTCTGGGATTGCTGCATCCAGTAAAGCACATATTTACTCTTTTTATTAAGTTCACGATCATTTAACCGTTGGATGCGGCTGTTCTGAACCGGTTGTGGTGCCATTTTTAATTCCTCGGGTTGCCGGGCGAAAATTTGTCTGAACCATCCAGTTTGATCGATCTCCATCTCGATACGGTTCATTGAGTACGCGCCGGCGGCAGGGCGCAAGTGGTATGCAGTTTGGGTGTAAATCGTTCGGGACCATACACAATGGGCCTGTTGATGGATTTGGCAATGGCTTTGAGCATGCCGAAAAAAATCCACTGATGGAATGGATAGAGCCCGTACCAGTACAGCATGCCGAATATGCCTTTGGGTAAAAACCGCGAGAGCATCTGCAATTCGACCTGAGCGTTGCCAATGGGGGTGATTTGAAATTCGAGCAATGCATCTCCCGGTGTTTTCATTTCCGCCACCAGCAACAGGCGCCGGGGTGCCTCGACTTCCAAAACCCGCCAGAAATCCAATGCGTCACCGACGCCAATCTCAGATGGATGACGGCGTCCCCGCCGTAGTCCGACACCGCCCACCAGCCGGTCTATGATACCGCGCAAGCGCCACAGAAAGTTGCCGAAGTACCAGCCGGTTTTACCGCCGATGCGACTGACGGATTGCCAGACATCTGCGGCGGTTGCCTGCAGTCTGGCGCGATAACCGCAGCTCATGATGCTTCCGCCGGCCCACTCGGCGTCGCCGCAGTGGGCCCATTCAGGTTCCAGCA
>CAZJHF010000229.1:0-6820 GCA_964545505.1 uncultured Desulfobacterales bacterium
CAGATAATGTCATCCCGAGGTCAGGCCTTATGAAAACGGCCCCCAAAAATTAAAAAGGAACCAGATTTAAGCTGATTCCCTTGTTGACGCCTGCGGTGATAAAATGGTTTGCGGTCACTCCTCGTTGTTTTCCGCTTCCTTACGCTTGCGTCGGTCTTCATTTGACCGCCTTTCGGGTATGTATTCGGTATAGGAGAATTGCCGCCGATCGACACGGGAACGGCGCTCTTCTTTGCTGGATTCTTTCTTATTCGATTTGTCTGGCGTCTTTTTTGCTGCCATCGCAAACCCCATTTAGGCCTCCGGACATTGAGTGTGTTCGAATTGTTTATGTCAAATCCGATTAAAAATCAACGTTTATTTCCGTTTTGCGACCAACCACATTTCTTTTATAATAAGGGGGGGTTGCATGCTATTAAAACATTTTATATAAAGTTCTTGTAAAAATCGGGGTCCATCCTTTATTTTATCAAAGCGACCGATGATAAACAGAAAAACAGTCCCATCGAAGCGCTCAGGGTATGTTCCCGGGGCGCCAATCTGCATGCTGATATCATATACCACACGGGGGGGAATGATGATTGCCTACTACGTTTACGATGAAAAAAAAGAGGATGATACCATTGTCCTGCCTGATATGGGCTGCAGCGTCTTGGTAACGGCCGATATCTTTGAAAAATTCATTTCAGTGGAGCCGGACTTTACCGAATGGTCAGGGGATGCTTGCGGTGATGTGTCTCCTGAAGACTTCGGTACCGTCATCGCTACGCGGGAAGATGTGGGCGATGTGTGTGTAACCCATGATGAATTGTGGCGTAAACGCATGTTCTTTTACATGAATAAGCCAAAATAATCCCGGCATCAACCTGGCTGGACGGCACCCGGCAGGCGCCTGCTCAAAGGCTAAGATCCTTTAAAAGAGAGACAAAAAATGAAAACCGACATTACGCTCAAAGGTGAGAGTTTAGCGGACAACATGGTCCTGACCGTAATCCTGATTGCGACCATTTATTGGGTTTTGGACTCCATTTTGAATCTGTTTTTTTCCAACCGCTTTAATTTGATCGCTGAACTTTTTGGCCCCGACCTGTATGATGTTTATATCCGTCTGATCGTACTGTGCCTGTTCATTATCTTCGGCTCCCACGCACAATCGATCATAAACAAGCTTAAAGTGGCCAAGCAAAAATTGAATGAATCAGAGGAGCTTTGGCGTTCTCTGGTGGAAACCGCGCCGGACATCATCACCACAGTTGATCGCGAGGGTACGATTCACTTCATCAATCAGTCCACCGGAATACTGGCACCGGAACAGATGATGGGAAAATGCTTCTATGACTTTTTGCCGCAAGCCTATCAGGAGATGGCAATAGATAGCGTTGACAGTGTATTCCGAACCGGAGAAACCGACAGCTTCGAAGTCCTCATGGGCGAAAACAGCGAGGCGACCTGGTATACTTACCGGGTTGGCCCGTTGCGGATCAGCGGTAAGGTGGTCGCAGCCACCATCATCGCGTCAAATACGACGGAATTTAAGCAGGCTGAAGAACTGATGCGATACAAAGAGCTTTTTGACAACGTGACCGAAGGTGTTTTCATCCTCAATCACAGAGGCCAGTTTATCGAAACCAACGAGCGTGTTCTTGAAACCACGGGCTATTCCAAAGAGGAACTTTTGAATTTAAATATAAAGGATCTGGTTGAGCCCGATCAAACCACCGTTGTGAAAAAGATGTTGGAGCAGGTGCGTCGCGCAAAGGAAATCCGGTTCGAACTGAGCCTCAAATCCAAAACCAACGGCCGCATCCCCAATGAAATCAATTGCCGCTACGTTTCCTATCTGGGCGAATATTGCTATCTGTGTGTCGCCCGCGACATTACCCGGACAAAAATGCTCCAGAATCAACTGATCCGCTCTGAGAGGCTGGCAGCCACCGGCCAGCTGGCGGCTTCAATTGCGCATGAAATCAACTCACCCCTGCAGGGAATAACAGCCCTGATTAATGTTATTCGAAACCAACATAAAAAGGATAAAAAATTACTGGAGAAGCTGGATCTGGTTAAAAGCGCATTCGAAAGCATTCGGGATACTGTCCGCAACCTGATCGATCTTAACCGGCCGGGTAAAGAAAAAAAACAACCGGTGAACGTCAATCAGGTTATCGAAAATACCGCAACCCTGGTTCGCAGTTATTTGACCAAAAGCCGGGTGAAAATAAATCTGAATATGGCCGCCAAAAACGCCATGTTGACAGCTTCGCCGCAGCAGCTGGGGCAAGTTCTGATGAACTTGATCAACAATGCGGTTGAGTCCATTACCGGGGAGCCCGAATTTCAGAAAAAGCTAAAAGAGAACCCGGCTCATAACGGCGCCATCTTAATTGACACCTTCAATCAAAACAAACAACTTGTCATCAAAATTAAAGACAGTGGACCGGGTATTGCCAATGCTGATTTGGAACAGATTTTTGATCCATTTTTCACCCGAAAAAAAACCATGGGCATGGGCGTGGGACTGTCTATTTGCCACGGTATCATCGAAGATCATAGCGGCTATATCGTCGCCGCCAATGACAAAGACGGTGGCGCCGTGTTTACGATTACGCTACCACTCAAATGAGGCAGATTCATCTTAGGTGTCGGGTGTCAGGTGTCCAAAAAAATGGTGTCAGTGTTCAGGTGTCAGGGAACATAAGACTAAAATCTGAGTACAACGAAAACACACGACCGTTATTGCTACTGAGTAGCAAGGATTCGACATTAGCCACCGAAGGTCTGACACCTGAACACTGACACCTGAAACCAAATATTTAAGAAGTTGCATTTTGCATGGGCAAGATCTTAGACCTAAGAACGGCTGACTAAAAAGCGTGTTTTTCGACGGGGGCAGCCGGGGTCGGATTCTGGTTTTCTGATTGAGCCTGCAAATTGACGAGTATTTTTTGCGGGGCGACCTGATCAATTTTAACCCCGAACGGCAAAAATATGTTTTTGGCAGAAAGCCGGATATAATGCTTGCCGGCATCAATATTACGCAGGTCGACACTCACCTGCACATCTTGATCTTTAAGGGTACGGATTTTATTCCGTCGTCCCGAAAGCGTCAAATCCACCGTGGCCGTAGACCCCTGCGCAACGACCAGCTGATCGGAAACACCGATAAGTTGCACAGGTACCGCGACGGTCAGTTCTGATTCCTGCTGGCTTGCCAGGGCAAACCATGCAATGGTAACAAGGGCCAGCGCCCCGAGTTTGGTTCGCCAGTTTTCGATAAACAGGCCTTTGAAAAAATCCTTTGCGGCGGGCACGTTAATTTGGGGTCCGCCAATCACTTCATTCAGGTGGGCCGTTAATGCATCCGGATCCTGCCAGGTGACAATTTTACCGCCCGTTACCGTAGCGACCTCCGAACGTTCTTCGGAAATAACCAGACAGACAGCATCTGTGACTTCAGACAGGCCCAGGGCCGCCCGATGACGGGTGCCATATTGAGTCGGCAAATTTTCATTTTCAGATAAGGGCAAAATGCAGCCCATTTGGGTAATACGGTCCTGGTTTATGATAATAGCACCGTCGTGCGCCGGCGCGTGGCGATTAAAAATACTTTTGATCAAAGCCGGATCGGGCAGGGCCATAATGGCCTGGCCGGCATGAATAAACTCGGAGGGATTGTCGTTTCTGACCAGCACCATCAAGGCGCCGGTTCGGTCAGAGGCCATTTCAAAAAGCATCTGACACAGTTCTTTACCGAAAGTCTTCTTGAAGGCGCGCCGGCGGGAGCGCAGGTATCGCATGGGACTGACTCTTTCAAGCACCTGGCGAATTTCAGTCTGAAACAGAATCAGCAACAAAATAAGCAGGACTTGCCACAGGATTTGAAAAACCCAGGTTGTCAGATATAGATCCCATAACTTGGCAATCGAATAAACGCCGCCTAATGCCACCAGGCCAATAATAACCCGCAGTGCGCGGGTTTCACGGAACCACACATATAAATGGTAAGCGATGACTGTCAGAAATAGGATGTCGACAATATCGCGCCACATGGGCGTCGGAATGAGGTCAATCAGATACACAGGTGACTCCGTAGTCGATTTGCATCAGTTACCGGTACGGCAAAAGCATATCCTTACGATTACCAAATTTTAAGAGGGATATAAAAGAATTCTAACAGGATAACCGGCATTCGTCAATTTTACCGCTGCTGCCGGAAATACGGAGCCTAAGATGAAAGGCTGTGTTAGCAGATATGGCTACAATCGCAGGAAGCACTTCAAACGCAGGTTCCGCCCCATACTAGCCTTGATAAGACTTGCCGCATTCTTTACAGCGTCCATCGGGGCCGATGACCCCGATACAGCTTTCATCACTGCACAGGGTGCGATTTCCCCAATCATCATCGCTGTCGGATGCCGGCGGGACATCAACACCGGCCTCATCGGTATCCTGATTTTCGTCCGCTTCGGCAGCTTGTGCTTCATCATCGATTTGCGCTTTTTCGTGTGGCAGGCCACATTCCTTACAGCGCCCATCGGGGCCGATGACGCCAATGCAGCTTTCATCGCTGCACAGGACCCGGTTTTCCCAATCACGATCATCCGATTCATTTTCCTCTTCGCCATTATATTCAATGGGCTCTTCCGACATATCTACACCTCCAGCAAGCTTTCAAGTTCTTTTAAACTTTCGATATGATAGGGTGCCGGCAAACCTGCATTACGATAGGCAACGAAGAGCACCCTGGCGGCCTCCGCTGCCTCGGCATCCACCTGCGAATCACCCACATATAAGGCCTGATCGGACGCGATGCCAAAATGGGATAATACTTTCAGCAGCATGTCCGGATGCGGCTTCGGCCGCGGGATATCAACAGAAGTAACAACCAGATCAAAATATTCGGTTAATTTGAATTCAGCCAGCAACCGGTCCACCGTGTCGGTCCGGTTGGTTGCAATCGCGGTGTTTATAGAGGGTCTTATTCTTCTGAGCAGCGGGGTCAAATGCGGTTCAATCTTCAAATATTTAAGGAATTCACCATAATCCATCTGTTGGCGGTAGGCATGCACCGCCTCCACGCTTTGCGCGTCTCCAAATAAATGCGCAATGGATTCATTTAGCGTATGTTGATGGGCGTAGGCAAACTGCTCCGCTGTCATCTCCGGTCTGCCGAAATGCGCCAATATATGATTGTAATATGCCCAGTTGGCCGCTTCGGTATCAAAAAGAACGCCGTCACAGTCAAATGCAACAACAGAAATGTTTTTCATATGGATTTACCGGGTTTTCTTTTTATCTTCTTCTGCCCGTTGCCGGAGATCACCGTAAACCCGGATGCTCAGTTTGGGCTGAATTTTGCTGTCGGTTTCCAAAGTGATCATATCAAAATAGCGCCCTGCGTCTGATCGTTTGT
This sequence comes from uncultured Desulfobacterales bacterium, assembly GCA_964545505.1. Taxonomy (GTDB): domain Bacteria; phylum Desulfobacterota; class Desulfobacteria; order Desulfobacterales; family JAHEIW01; genus JAHEIW01. Next base: position 5,411 of record CAZJHF010000229.1, read on the forward strand.
TTTCAATCAGCAGCGCATAAACCGGTCCCTGCTTGCCTTTTTCTTCCGACAGTTCAAAGTGAATGTCTTTACCGTCTTTGGCGCTGACCTTGACGATTTTGAAAGGGTATTTCTTTTTAGGGGTGATCGTCACTTTTCTTTTGATCTCGTCTCCGGCAGCCCCCCGCAGTTTCACCCGATTGGGTTCTATAGTGACAAATTTATCAACAATGCCGCTAATGGTCAGCTTCAAGCGTGGATTTTTTTCATCGTTTGTAAACAGGGTCGCATGTTTGCTGATGGTATGGCCACCTTTGTTAAGAGTGTTGACTTTCAGGGTAACGTTGCCCTCGCCACCGGGAGGGATCTGCCTCGTGTAGGAGGCCGCCGTGCACCCTCAGTCGGTCTTGACGCGTTGAATTTCCAGCGGGGCCGAGCCCTTGTTCTGAACGATAAAGGCATGCGCCACCTCCTGGCCTTCAACCACCGAATCGAATTGATAGACGGGAGCCGGCAGAACCGCCAGCGGTTGTTTTAAGGAAATCCGCAAAATCTCAACGCGTTCTGCATGCATTCCATCTTCGGCATTCACTTTTTGCACCGGCGGTTTTCTGTCGATAAAGGTTTTCGCTTTCAGGCGGCTTTTGGCAATACCCTGTTTTAAAAACCACTGTTGAACCGCCTGGACCCGTTTTTGTGCGGCCTGACGATTTTTCTGAGAGCCGCCATAACCAACAACCCGCAGCCCCATGGCCGGGTCGGCCTCCAGCGCCGTTTGAATCTTCTTTAAATCATTTTCAGATTTGGGATCGATAACGGCGGAATCCATTTTAAAAAAGAGGGTCGCCAGAACGACCGGTGCATTGTCCGCTTTGGCGCCGTAAGCCTGCGTTACAAAGCAGCCGATCAGTAGAGCGAATACCAGGGTGACACCTAACTTTTGAATCATTAAAGGTACTCCTTCCATGAAATCAAATTTGACGGACTATAGAAATTTTATGTTGCCTGTTCATAGATGTCAAGCAGCTGTCGATTAAGCATCTGAATATCTTTGTTTTTATGCTTTTATTAGAACCCATCTCAAAAATGCATCTAACGCTCAATGGCTGTGTTAAAAACCGATTCAAAATGCTCGAATACTATCGTGTATGCTCCACTTTTGAATCGGTATTCGCCTTGCCCTTGAGCGTGATCTACTATTTTTGAGATAGGTTATAGATTCGATCGGCCGCCAAAAAGTCGACATTCTATTTTTATAGACCCAAATAGGGGTTATTTGATTACGCCAAATAAAATCACCTGTCAAACAGCCTTCATCAGGTTAGCCGGTTGGCCCGTTTCCGGTTAGCCCGTTGAAACGAATGTATGCAATTTTTAGCCGGCCCACGGGCTCAACCCGATCGGTCTTTTTATAGCGTTTGAATTTTGTTC
>CAZJHF010000230.1:0-6802 GCA_964545505.1 uncultured Desulfobacterales bacterium
GATTCAGCACCCATAAAAACATGGAAAACAGCCTGATGGAAGGCGCCAAGCTGGGATGGATCGATGGCATAATGACCACTTACAATTACCGGCTGATGAACACCGATGAGATGAAAAGAGCGGTAGAGGCCTGTGCCAAGGCTGGAATCGGCTTAACTGCGATGAAGACCCAGGCCAAATTCTTTGCCCGCTTTTACTCAGACATCGGCAGTGAAAATGAAGCCGATGTCGCGCTTACCGATCGATTTATGAAAAAAGGCTTTACACCCGAGCAGACCAAACTCAAGGTGGTCTGGGAAAATCCCTATATTGCCAGCATCTGTTCTGAAATGCCCAATATAACCATTTTGCAGGCCAACGTGGCCGCTGCGCTGGACCAAACTGAACTATCCCTGCAGGATAAGCAACTGCTGGAGGGCTACGCCCTGGCATCGGCACCCGGTTATTGCGCAGGTTGTGCAAATGTGTGTGAATCCGCACTACACAATAGCATTCCGATCAGCGATATCATGCGGTATTTGATGTATTATGACGAGTACGGCAATCATAAACGGGCGGAGCAATTGTTTAACGACCTGCCAGAACAGGTGCGCAAGCGGCTACCGAACATGGATTATGCCAAAGCCGAGCAGCGCTGCCCGCAGAAGATGCCCATTGCCAGGTTGATGCACAGAGCGGCAGATGTTTTTTGCGGTGATGGGACGAGAAAAATATAGCTTTTTAGTTTGTCCCGTTGAGCCGGTGAGTTTTTATTAACCGCAGACAGACGCAGATCCGGCGTCGCTTTCAGCTATGCCGTGGCAGGCCATGCGATTGGAACCCTATTATCCGGCCTGGTTTCTAAGCAGCTTAGCAGGACCATACGAAATGGTAGGACGCTATGAAGAGGCGATTGCAATTTGTAAACAACAATTCGAGCACGCCCTAAGAGGGGAATATCCCCCTATTTTTATGCATCAACGCCTGGTAATAAATTATGTGAGACTCGACCAGATGAAGGCGGCAGAAGCACACGCAGCAGAAATACTGAAGATTAAACCTGAATACACAATCGACTTTTATCAAAAGATCGCCCTTTATAAAGACAAAGCCTATGTGGAGAATCATGTCGACCTTCTTCGCAAGGCGGGCTTGCCTGAAGAACCCATTTATTCCGCCAACTAGCCAACTAGTTAACCTTTTCACCAAATTCAACAAATACCAAAATTTTTGCTTTACAAACTGTCATTTGACGGTTATATTATTTCCATATGGCATTGGATGTTCACAATAACATTTGGCTGTATTTGCATCCAAAATTCAGATATTGTCTGTATTTATATTCAATATCAGAGGGTTACCTGGAAAGGGGAAAGGATTATGCAGGAAATAAGAAGCATCAACATCAAGACTAAAAATTTAAATGACATGATCGCAAAGATCAAAGCAGGTCTGCCGGCAGAAACGGTAGACACCCTTTCCGCTTCCCTGGATTTGCCTTTAAAAACGATCGCTCAAATCGTCGATATCGCTGAAAGTACCCTGGCCCGGCGCAGAAAAAAGAAAGGCAAACTCAAAGCCGATGAATCCGACCGGATTGTTCGGATCGCACGCTTGCGCGATCGCGCCGTTGACGTGTTTGAAGACGAGCAGCAGGCCAATCGGTGGCTCAAAACCCCATTGAGAGCACTGGGCGACTATGCGCCGCTGGAATACGCCGAATCTGAACTGGGCGCACAGGAAGTGATGAATCTGCTCGGAAGAATCGAACACGGGGTCTATTCGTGATAACCGCCTGGCGCATTGTAAAAGCCCGCTACGCTGCTAATGCCTTTGCCGGAGAAGGCGCCCGGCAATACAGCGGCCGCTGGAACAGCATCGGCACACCGATGGTTTACACTTCTGATTATCTGGCAACCGCGGTGCTCGAATTGATCGTGAACATGGCGGACCATTCCGCCTTGTTTAATAAATATAGGCGCATTGCCGTTGACATTCCAGCCCGGTTGATAACCGCATTAGACCCCAAAAAATTGCCGGCCGACTGGCAGGAAAATCCGCCGCCGGCAAGCACCCGCATGATAGGCGACCATTGGATTCAGAGTCAGACTTCGGCGGTCTTTAAAGTTCCCAGTGCGATCTTACCGCAGCATCATTCTTATCTGCTGAATCCACTGCATGCTGATTTTGCCGAGATTAATATTGGCAAACCCCATCCATTTGCGTTCGATCCCAGGATCAGTAGCGTTAAGATGAGATAGCAGGCGCGGTGGCCTGCCCTACTTTTTATTATCCGCAGATTTCGCCGTTTATTTTTAGTCAAATCGCTAATTAGTCAAATAGGTATTAATGGAATGCATCAATTGACGATTCGTCTATTTGACGAATCAACTAGTTCTGGAGGCCGGGTGAAAAGGATAGATGCGATTTTGTCTTCATATAGTGGTAGGATTTAACCAGGGCTTTGACAAATAGCCGGTTTTGTGAGGAAGTCCCGGCCAGGTTGATGCCGACATTGTAAAGACCGCAATCATTTTTAACGCAATATATAACCGCACCCCTCACTTCCATTTGTTTTCGATCCAAATCAAAAAACATTAATATGATGTCTTCTGAGCTGATGGCCTGAAATGTTTCAATCCGGATCCCGGTTTTGCTCACATCCCGAACCATAGCGACATTGTGATGTGACGAATTGCCGTTTGAATCCAGACTTAAAAAGGCGATCGGATCACAAATGCGAACTCTGGGGTTTTCCCGTTTTTCACTCTGTCTCATAATTTCATTATCGGCGCAGCCATTGAAATCTTTATCTATTTAACATCTTAAGATTTTACAGGAAGTTGCCGATATTAGTTCCATCTATTTTCTGACCGATAACCCTTTGATTTGAGTTAGAATTCTAAACTGACCGGCAAATAAAGCGAAAAGGTGGTTTGATTGAAAGTACCTGAATTTATAAAAAAATCTGCGCTGCATCATTTTAAAATCGATAAAAACACCATCGAGCATATTATTGAAGGGTCAATTGTGATCAACTCAATTGAGTTGATGCTCGAAATTTTAAATAAATCTCCGGATAATCCTGAACTCGTTCGTATTTATGCGGATTTATGTTTAAAAAATAAGATGCACGATGCGGCGGCCAAGGCCTATAACCGGACCGCTATCCTGTTTTTGAACAGCGGTAAAATGTTGCCGGCGATTGTTGCCAAAATTTCCCAGTGGCATATAGAGATGCCGTCCGATCAAAATGTAAAGGCCTTTTTATCCGAGCTCGATAGCAGCCAGAATAAAAAACTGCCCATTGGTCATTTCTTTTCTAAATTAACCATCCAAGAGCTAAAGGCACTGTGCTCCCTTTTTGAAAATGTCCAGCTGCCGGCCAACCATGTGGTTAAAGAAATTGGTGACCCCGAGAATCATCTGTTTTTTATCGTATCCGGCCGACTGAAGGATTCCATTTACCTGACGCTGCAAAATCAGAGAAAAGTTTTTCGCAAACCCACCCTGGAATTGGCCGAAAATGATTTTTTTGGTGATATCTATCCTTTCAATAAAGAGCAGCGGTCGCAATCTTATATTGAAACGCTTGAGCCGACTGAATTGGTCAGGATTCCCAAAGAAAAACTCATGCGCATATGCCGAAAATACCCAAACATTGAGCTGGGAATTATCGACCTGTTGAGTATTCGGTCTTATACAGATCAGGAGGGTGCTCAGGAAACCATTCGCAAGGAAACCCGCCATAAATTCTCGCTGTTGCTGGAGCTTGAGATATACCCGGAACATTCACCCGATGAAGCCATTTACCTGGAAGGCGCCTCAGAGGACATCTCGATCGGGGGCATGAGCATCATCATCGATGCAGCCAAACTCACTGAGCCCTGGAATATTTTAAAGCTGCACGAAAGCACGACAAATGCAAAAATATATGTCAGTGTCGTCACCCACACGCTGCTGCTGAAAATCTCCGGTAAAGTCGCCTGGCGCCGTGAAATTGTTCATGGCGGGGCTAAAGCACTGGCAATCGGCATGCAATTTGACGAGATGTCCCCCAAAATTCGGGGACTGCTGTTCGCCTTGTTTAGTAGTTTGGATTGATTGTTAGATCTTCATAAGCCGCAGACCCGGCGTCGCTTTCAGCTCTGCGGCAGCAATCTTGACAAACCCGCAAATTCGTTTTAAGAGAATGGTTCTGGTAAGTTATTCTCCGCTGTTCTGGTTGACTCCTACATTGTGGTAGTGTATAAAAGCATACCTAACTCCTCGATCTCCTATTCTCTCTGACCTGAAATCGGATTTGATGGCCTAAAGCGCAGACGGTCTTACTTCTCAGTTTTCATTCGTCAATTGTATCTCGATTTCGATATCTTGTAATGTTGAAGGTTTTATCTACAAGCCTTCCATTAAGCGCTAATCAGCTAAAGCGTGAAATGGAAGCAAGCCATCGTTAAGTTAGGGCTTATGGAGAACCCACTTAAAATGTGCCAAGCGGCTCTCGGCCGGATGCTTTCCTTCCGCCGGGAGACCGCTACAACTATCCTTCAAATCCGTCACCTTTAAATTTAACAGGAGGTTATTATGGCTAACCAGGCACTTTTTTTGGGCTGGGATCGACCCGTCAGGGGCCGTGAAGAATGGGCGATGAAACTGTGGGGCAAGTCCATGGAGTATTACGGCAAACTCCAGGCTGAAGGTCGAATTGAAAGTTTTGAACCGGTGATCCTAACTGCACACGGCGGTGATTTAAATGGTTTTTTCCTCATCCGCGGTGATGCTAAAAGCCTCGATGAGATCCGGCGTGAAGATGATTATATGGATCTTATTATCGAGGGCGGCTATTGTCTGGATGGTTTCGGCGTCATCACCGGCTTTGTCGGTGAAGGACTGGAAGCGGTTTTTAATAAATGGGCGTCGCTTGTCACTGAATAAGCGCAATGATTTTTATTTCTTGATGAAGGCGGAGTCAAAATGACTCTGCCTTTTATCATGCAATAAAAAGAACTCACAATTAATACAATCACCATATTAGGGAGGACAGTCCTGGGCTTTAAATTGCCACCCGGGAGCATCTGATCGGGGGAAATTCAGCCCTCTTTACATGCATGCCATTCGGAATTAACTTGGAATCATCAAGGAGATCGTTTCTGATGATTCTAAAACCTTCCACTCTATATGCTCTTGTCTCTTTTATAACCATTGCCGCGGCTCTGTGCTTGAGACCGCTGATCGTAGAAGCCGAAGAAAGCCAGATAAATCCGGCGGCAACAGCGGCTGCTTCTCATCTTTTGGATGGAAAGAAGTTTATAGGGCCGACAGGGGAGAAAGGCAAAAAAACCCATCATGAAGACACCTTGAGCTTCAGTGACGGTAAATTCACTTCGTCCATGTGTTTCGAATATGGGTTTACGGGTGGTCCCTATACGACGACCATCGAAGGGGATGTGATCCATTTTGAGGCTGAGACCATCAGCCCCACCCATGGCAAGATGAACTGGAAGGGAACCCTGCAGGGCGACACCATGGTCGTCGATTATTCATGGACCAAGCAAAGATGGCTCTGGACCACCTATCGGGAATACTGGTTTAAGGGGACATTGCAAAAATAAAACGGTGATGACTATGTCCGAGGTCCGTCAGGCGCCTGACCAAATCCCCAAACTCAAACTGCTGATTAAAATTTTCCTGCTGATCGGATTTCTGGTGCTCATCAATTATGGCGGCGGCCTGGTGGTGCATCATCTCAATTTGCAGCTCTGGCCCGAGCATGAGCATTTGATGATGACGATGCTGTGGTTGTCCATCGGGGTCTATATCCTCTGGATGGCGATGCCCTTTGTGCCAGGCATCGAGCTGGGTCTGGCGCTGATGGTCATGCTGGACCCGCAGGGTGTGGTGCTGATCTATGTGTGCACCGTCTTGTCCCTGTTGCTGAGCTTTGCGATTGGCCGGCTGATACCGCTCAAGGCCTTTGCCCGCTTTTTGGGGTGGCTGCATCTGAGCAAGGCCCGGGATCTGATGCTCACACTGGAACCTTTAAGTCCTCAACAAAGATTTGATGTCTTGCTGCAAAGTGCGCCCTCCAAAATTTTACCTTTTCTGCTCAAACATCGCTACTTGATGATTGCCCTCATATTGAATCTGCCCGGCAACGCTTTGATCGGCGGCGGTGGTGGCATCGGCTTGATTGCCGGAATGAGCAGGCTCTATACGTTTCCCAGATACTTTTTGCTAATCAGTGTGGCGATCACGCCGCTGCCGCTTTTGTTTCTGGCCGGCAAGTGAGTTGTCGGTTGAGCCAATTGAGCCATCAGATATTTTTTAGACAGGATTTACAGGATATCAGGATTCCTTTTGGCCGTTCTCCAGAAGAGAACGGCCAAACCCTATCGCCTGCGGCGAGTATTTCGTTCTTTTCTCAACTGAGTTGATCATTTTAATAAATAGGAAACCATGCCGAGATTCAATTGTATGACCGAAGATTTTAACTTGACAATTCCCCGCAGCTTGCTGCGGGGTGGTTGCTATGATAATCATGATGCATGACCAATGGAACGTTAAGAAAAGGCTACCATTGTGCGTGGCAAATACATTATCACATTGTGTTTCCTGTAAAGTATCGTAAAGCCTTGTTAGATTCAGAGGTAACAGAAATAATAAAAGAGACCTCTGAAGGGATTGCAGAGCGATACTCTATTGAGATGGAAGCCATTGGTTGCGATAGCGACCATATTCACCTGCTATGTGGAGCGCATCCGAAGATTGCTCCGGGCAGGATAGTGCAAATATTTAAGAGCATAACGGCACGCGAAGTTTTCAG
>CAZJHF010000231.1:0-6793 GCA_964545505.1 uncultured Desulfobacterales bacterium
AAATATTTTCGACGATAACGATGCCGTTGTCCACCAGCATGCCCAGGGCCAGGATTAAGGAAAACAGCACCACCATATTTAAAGTGACATCAAATCCGGTCAGCAGCGCAAAGGTGATGAACATCGAATAGGGAATGGCCAGGGCCACAAAGATAGCGGACTGCCCGCCAATGAAAAAGAAAATGACCGCCAGCACCAGAATCAGTCCGGAGATAATGTTGTTTTCCAGATCTGCCACCAGCAGCCGCACGTCATTGGATTGATCGGCGGTCAGATCAATTTGAAGGGTCTGCGGCAGCTCGGGCCGCATATCGTTGACAACCTGCTTGACCTCTTCGGTGACGCGCACGATGTTTTCACCGCTGCGTTTGAGAACACCGATGGTGACACTGTTTTTACCATTAATGCGTGAGCGGGTCAGCGGATCTTTGTAAGCGTCTTTGATGGTGGCAATATCCCGCAGATAAACCGGTTTGCCATCCCGCACGAAGGCCACGATCGAAAATATTTCCGAGGGATGCTCAAAGTCCTCCGGCACGCGTACCAAGTATTTACCTTCGCCGATATCCATGCTGCCGCCGGGCATGTTTACATTGCTGTTGTTGACCGAACCGACGATGCTGGAAAAAGGCACATTATAGGCCCGCACGCGATCCAGATCGAATTCCACATGAATTTCGCGCTCCAGTCCGCCTGTCAGACGTGCCTCCAGGACCCCGGCGATGGACTCCAGGCGATCCTGCATGTCCTCGGCCAGGTTCTGCAGTCGCCTCAGGCTGAACGGTCCCGATAGCACCACCCGGATGACCGGCATGTCAGAAAAATTGACTTCCTTAATGATCGGATCATCCTGCAGGTCGGTCGGTAAATCGCCCTCGGCCTGATCGACCTTATCGCGCACCTTCTGTAAGGCATCGTCCAGGTTGACTTTGGGCAAAAATTTGATGGCCACCGTTGAAATGCCTTCGGCGGAGGTGGAGCGGATTTCCTCAACATCATCAATACCCTTGAGCTTGCGCTCGATGGGAATTGTGATCAATTCTTCCATATCGGACGGAGCCACGCCCTCATAGGTGGTGGTTACAAATACATACGGGATGGTGATGTCCGGAAAAGATTCACGCGGCAATGTGACGTAACAGTACAGTCCGGCAATCACAATGATCACCAGCAGGGCCAGCACGGTTATCTGGCGTTTGAGTGCATATTGATTGAGAATCATTGCACGCGCACCTTCATGCCGTCTTCGACTTCGGTCTGCCCCCTGACAATCAGGTGATCGCCGGGGTTCAAGCCACTGGTGATTTGCACGCGATCGCCTTCAATCACGCCGATCCCAACGGTGCGCGATTGCGCCACGCCGTCTTTTTCAATAAAGACCAGCCGTTCGCCACCTTTGTCCACCAGCGCAAAAAGCGGCGCCAGCAGTGCATCTGGAACGATACGGCGCACAAACGACACTCTGGCGATCATTCCCGGACGGATGTCGCCAAATGGGTTTTCGATCACCGAGCGCACCAGAAAGGTTTTGGTGGCCGGATCGGCTTTAAAGGCCACAAAATCAACCGTTCCGCTGAGTGCCCGGTCCGGAAAGGCATCGATCCTGACCGGTGTTTTCTGGCCCTGCAGCACAAAGCGGACATCGAGTTCCGGAACGCGGACATTGATCTTAATGCGTTCGATATTGATGATGTCGGCGATCGGTTTGCCGGTATCGATAAATTCACCGGCATCCACATATAAATGATTAATGATCCCGTTTATTGGCGAGCGCGGAAAGCCGTGGTTATATCGGACCTGTATCTGTTGAAGATCGGTGGCTGCCAGTGTGCGCTGGGTTTTGCTCTGATCCAGCTCCTCCTGGGCGATAATCTTGCGCTCGAAAAGGCGCTTCCGCCGCTGGTAAAGGTCATCGGCCAATTGATACTGGGCCCTGGCATGATCCAGCGAAGCCTTAAGAGCGGAAACGTCGATTTTGATCAACAGATCATTTATATTGACGCGGTCACCCTCGCGCGGGCCGGTCCACTCGATGCGCCCGGCGGTATCGGCGGCTACCTTGACATCTTGCCAGGCTTCTGTTGTGCCCGGCAAAAAAATGATATCCCGTATGGATTCCGCCTTGATTTCCATAATCGTTACCGGAATTGCCGGGGGCAGGTCTGCTTGGGCGCCGGTTTTAGCGAGCCCGGTTTTATCATCACAACCTGATGTCAAAACGCCGGCCCCCAACAGCACAGCCAGACATAAACATAAACGTTTGGTTTGCATTTAATTTTCCGTCCCTTGCTCGATTCCTTGAAACGCCAGCCGTATCAGCCGTTGAGCGCGCTGCGGATCTGATACCTCAGGCTGAACCTGATCCACGTGCAGACAAAAATCGATCAGACTCAATACCAGATAGGCGACATCGTCGGCATTGATTTTTTTAACCTCACCGACGGCGAGCCCCGTATTAAATATTTTACGTATGACGTCAAGCATATGGCGATGATAACGCGAAAAGTCATAGCTGGGTGCTCCCTGAGGAGGCCCGAATATGAGACCATGAATCATCTTATAGAAGCTCTGGTGCGCTTCGACTTCTTCATACACCCGCCGGTAAAGCAACAGGAGTCGATCCACTACCGTACCCTGCGATTTCAAAACCTCGGCCAGCAGCTGCTTTTGTAAATTTTCAGCCATCTCCAAAATGGCCAGAAAAAGACCTTCTTTGCTTTTAAAATAGTAGTACAGAACCGGTTTGCTTACACCGGCCTGCTCCGCAATTTCGCGCACGGATGTACCGGCATACCCTTTTTGAGCGAACATGCCAATGGCTGTGTCCAGGAGTCGTTCCCGGGCATCTGGCGTTTCTGCGTTTGGCCGATTATTATTTTTCATACGATTTTATTTTCGGGTGCCGGTCAGATTTTTGCCGAAAACCCTGTTTATGGAATAAATTCGGCGTTGTCAAGAAAATTACCTACCGGTAGGTAGAGTAGGCCAAATTGATTCACGAGTTACCAGAGGACAGCCCAAAGAAAATCCCAAGACGAGCCTGTCATTTAGTGAATGGCGTGCATTTATAAACGGGTTTGGGATTGAAACGGCGCTTTTAATTAGAAAAGGAGGGTCCGCACCATGATAATTACAATCAGTCCAACAAAGGTCAATAAACCAATTTTGATTCTTTGTTTAAACATTTTGACGGTATGATCCTGCAGATCGGCGGGCGCCAGCAGAAATCGAAAAAATTCCTGCGGCTTGATGAGGTGGAACAAAGCATTTTCGCTTGACATTCCAAAGAGACGCCTAAAGGACATCTGCTGATAGGTGGCCGGGTGGTACTTTTTCAAATGCTCAAAAAGCTCGATCGATAAATAGATGGTCAGTATGCCGATGGCCAGCGGAAGCAGCAAAAAAAAGATAAATGAAAAAAAACTACCCATGATTACCCTTCTAATGGTGAGCGATTATTAATTTAATACCCAAAAATGAACAGGCATTTATCTCTATAGTTTAGCGAGTTTTTAAGCTTCTCACAAGTTCTTTTTATTTTATTCGGTTTAAGAAACTGAAATTATTATATAACGGTGGGAATCGGGTTTTGCGCGCTATCCCGGATTATGTGATCCATGGAGATGGAGTGCCCAAAAAGGGGCGCAAAGCAGACGGATAATAATTGCTTGAGATAATCTTTACAGCCGCCGAATTTTCCCGGTCGGCTATTTAGATTGGGTGGAGCCGTCTAAAAAAAAGATCTTGGGTTGTTTTTTCGGAACTGTCAGCGGGGTATCAGGCAGGCGGCCTTTTTCTTTAAAGTAAACCAGAATCTCGATACCGATACCGCTCGTGGTGACTCTGACTATTTTGCCGGTTGCCCTGACGCTGTTGCCGGAATCGGGAAAAGTGAAGGAAATCGCTATTTCCTCCCCTCTCGGCAGTTGCTGGTCGGTTGCAACAAATATACCTGAAGAGCTCACATTTTCGATGCGGCCATCAAAATTGCATTTTTCGGTTAAACAATGCACCGCAACATTTTGGTCTTTTCGAAAAACCAGCCTTGCATCCCTTCTGGATTTCAGGTGTTTAAGGCGATCCATGTAAGATCTCTATCCTTTTCTTCTAATACCCAGAAAGCCGATGACCCCGATGGCAAGCAGAAACATAAAGGCCGACAATGGAATCCGACCCGGGCCCATAAGGCCGTTTTGTTTAAAATGGGTGATGATATCAGTGAAGACGCCGGCTTCGGCCAGACCAAAAAATCCGTAGATCAAAACAGCAGTCAGCATCGCAGCAATAAATATTTTCATCGTTCACCCTGGAATTGGAGCGGGTGCAGGATTCGAACCTGGCAGTGACCTTTTAAGGTCGCGCTCCCTCTTTGAGCCCCCGCTCAATGAATGATTTTAAGAGGAGAAGGGGGTTGGGGTTCCCAAAAGGCATACCAATTTGAAGGGTAAAAGGGGTAATATGAGAACCCGCCCCCCAGCCGATAGAAGTGCCTGCTGCGAGCCGAACCCAAGCGTTGAAGGTCAAGGCTTGCGCAGACAACATTTGCAAAATGCAAAAAATATGCCACAGCGTGTATTTTTTATTAATTGAAATATATCAGCATTTTATAAAGATACCGAATTTTAAAATCAGTGAAAATGGGTAATTTATGCCATAATTTTATAACCTAATTTACCTACCACTATGTACCTGGGGTCAGAAGTCAGAGGTCAGAAATCAGAGGCCAGAGGTCAGCAGCCAGAACTTGCGGATCTGCAGAATGAGAAAAGGCGCTTGCTTTTGGGCCTGCGGTTGACGTTTCGCATCATTTTGGATAAAGATCGCAAGATTCGGGTGGAAGCTTTGCCGGCAAAACATTACATTCGGGCAGAATTACCTATACACAGAGGAGAAAACAATTGGGATCGATGAACTCAAATCAATGGGGGTTGCTGATCATCCTGTCGCTATTCTGGGGAGGCTCCTTTTTTTTCGTCGAAATCGCTCTGCGCGATTTTCAGCCCTTTACCCTGGTGTTTCTACGCATTTCAATTGCGACCTTAATTCTGTTGGGGGTGGTCTACTTTAGCGGTAAACATCTGCCGACTGCGCTTAAAACGTGGATGGGGTATTTTTTAATGGGTTTGCTGAACAACGCGATTCCATTCACACTGATTGTCTGGGGGCAAACCCGGATTGAAAGCGGCGTCGCTTCGATTCTAAATGCCACAACGCCGATTTTTACCGTACTTCTGGCCCATTTTTTAACGACAGATGAACGTCTGACGGCACCCAAAATCGTTGGGGTGCTGGTGGGTTTTATTGGTGTCTTCCTGATGATGAAACCGGAACTCTCCGATGGTTTTAGCTGGCGCGGTCTGGGGCAGGCTGCGGTGCTCGTCGCTGCTCTGAGTTATGGGTTTGCGGGAATATTCGGCAAGCGTTTTAAACACATACCTGCAACTGTCAACTCGGCCGGCATGCTATTGTGCTCAAGTCTGATCATGTTGCCGCTGGCCATCATCATCGATACGCCCTGGGCGGTTCGGCCTTCATTCGAGGCCCTGTCGGCCGTTGTGGGTATTGCGGTCATCAGTACGGCCGCAGCCTACCTGTTGTACTTTTATCTGCTGGCGGCTGTCGGCGCCACAAATGTGTTGCTGGTCACCTTTCTAATCCCAGTCAGCGCTTTATTGTTAGGGGTCGGCGTGCTGAATGAGGTCATCAGGGTTGTCGAATATGCCGGTATGGCCTGTATTTTTTTGGGTCTGATTATTATCGATGGTCGGGCGCTTGGGCGGTTACGGCCGCAAATGGCGATCAAAGACGTGCAGGACGCGGCTCGACCGACAGACAAGCGTCCGCGTTAACTCAATTCATCGGATCGATAAAAACACCTCCACTGGAAATGTCATCCCTTGTGCTCAACAAGCACATTCCGGTCGATCGCAGTACATCTTGTCCAAAACAACTCAGACCCGTGAGGGACCCGTCTGTCTGTATGAGCAACCGGATCGCATCGATCTGGATTTGTCAATAGTTTGTCTAAATTATTTTGACAAAAAACAATAGTTCACTTTCATCCATGCGCCCCTTGCCTTCCGAGTTGGAATTTGTATTTCCCATCACTGGGAAATGCATGTCATGTAGATGTATGGTTGAATAGATCGTATTTTGGTTAACAATTTGAATTTATTAGTAATTATAAATTTTCGGTAAACGGTGCAAGCGTGCACACTTTTTGCTTCTATCAGATGCTAAGGGGGGTTGACCTTTGCAAACGAGCGCCGGGATAAACTGGGCTCCAGTCAAATGACGTATCACCCATTCCCGGGTGCCGGAGGTCAATTCTAATATCCTGCAATCAATCACGGGGCGTTCTCTGAAATCGTTTTGCGCGCCAACACGATGAGCGCTCAGAATCTGCGGGGTAATTGTTCATCTGAGAGGAGGGTTGATCTTTGTGATCTTGAATTTATGGTCGCGGGATAGACGCCAAACCATTAAAAGTTGTGCCAGCATTGTGATTATCGGGACCACCATGGCCGCGGCGATGGTGATTATCCGCCTGGTCGGCGAGCGAAGGCTTCAATGCTTTTTGAACAGGATTATGAATTTAAAAATTAAGACTAAAGCAGATAAGCTGAGCGGAGATCCACTCGTTTCCGATAATTAATTTTGAAACCGAAAGCATTGGACCTATGGGCGCACACCTGTAGGCATGATTTCTTCTTTCTTAAAGGGCAGTGGTTGACTGCCCTTTTTTATTTGTGCGCCCGGCAGGGCGCACCTACTTGGAGGTGCAAGTCCTCTA
>CAZJHF010000232.1:0-6727 GCA_964545505.1 uncultured Desulfobacterales bacterium
CTTGCGTGTTATCAATGCGCTTGAAAATATTCGGCAAAGTATCGAACTGTTGGAGCCAGTCGCTAAAAAGCATCATCAAACCGTTGAACAGGGCCTGCGAGCGCTTGATTTGGCAGCTGCGGAAACCGAGGACAGTATCATGGTTTTATCCGGGGGAGGACTTCATCCTCAGGCTGTTAAATTCCTAAAAGAAGCCCTGCGCCTGACCAACAAGGCCAAGCACAGCGTGTTTTCAAAAAGCCGTCTGGCCCGTGAGGCCATCGAACAACAGGAAAAGGCGCGGGCCGAACTGGTGGAAACATCTTAATTGATGGTTATGTTATAAGGAGGATAGCAAAATGTTAAAACTTTCATTCATAACAACTTTGATTTGTGTGCTGATGATCGGTGCCTTTGCAGTTCAGGCCGAGAAAGCCACCGAACTGTTTATTCCCATGGAGAAGTCTCCGGGTTTATCCGGCGAATATACGGTCATGGGGAAGGTCGAAAAGGTGAATTCTGGCGCTCAAAGCATCACGATGTCCGGACCTTCCGGCAGTTATACCGTCAAATTAACCGAACATACCTTTATCTATTTAGATCGGAGCAAAGCGCAGCAGTCGAACAGCTATGGAACGTTGGCAGATTGTGAGATTGGAGATTTGGTTGAAGTGAAGTTTGTCGACAATTCCCGCAACAAGCCCATTGAGTGGATCAAGGTCCAAAAGGCAGAATAGGAACCACTCACAGAATTCTTGAATGCTCACCGCCGAGGGGGATCGGAATATCATTCCGAGCCCCACCGGTGGGTGTGATTCGCCATAGTTTTATGTATATCGGGCCAGCGCGTAACCCTCCGGCGTGAGATAGGCCGCAAAGCTATCCACCTTGTCGGTATCCACCACGCCTTTTTCATACAGCGATTGAATAGCGGCTTTCACCTGCGGGACGGGCAACTGCAAGCGGGCCGCGATGCTTGTCGTTTCGATATAACCCGGCGGTCCGGCTTTATCCCATTCATCTGCTAAAAGGTTGAGCAGATCCTTTTCCGTTCTATTGAATCCCATTTTTAAAACGTAAGCCTTGATGTCTGGCATCGCAACACGTCAATCTTATTTTTCATCGCTTGACATTTTTGACCACCTGCTGATTGACTCTTGCTCATTTGTTGACTATGATTAGACTATCAAATAAAATACATGCTGTGATGTCATGGACACCCTTATCCAGCATCAAAGGAGGTCGGATATGAACAGTCTAAATAAATTTCTGGTTCTGGTATTGGTGGTTCTTTTCAGCAGTTGTGCAGCGACCGTTGAGATCCCCAAAACGGTTAAATATGATTACAATGTGAATATAGATTTTTCAAAGCTGCGAACCTATGACCTGCGTCCGATGCCGACGCATATTGGAATTGAATATCTGATGCTGGAGCGCATTCAGGCTGCCATCCACACGTTCCTGGAAGCCAAAAATGTTCAACGCTCAACCCAAGACCCTGATTTTCTGGTACGCATTTATGGTGTCAGATCCAGATTGTTTACAACCGCATGGCGTGGATTCGATTCGGATCTCATTGTCGAAAAGGGTAAATTGATCCTGCATTTTGTGGATCCGCAATCAAACAAGGTCATCTGGTGGGGCGAGGCGCGTGCGATATTGGATCCGGATACGAATCCGACGGTAGAAACCCAACTGGTAAACGATGTCGTTCATCGGATTCTAGCCAAGTTTCCGCCGGTCTCTTCGTAACCAAAACATGGGCTATTGGAATAGCGGCATATTGGAATACTGGGATTGCCCTCAAGAAGGCGTGCTATTTTAAAGGCCCGCATCGGGCAGTAAAATCACAAAATCAGCTGATTGTTGCGCCCGATATCCCATTTTTCGAGCATTTCACCATTTTATTCTGCCATGAGCGGTACTGCGGCAAACGCGATTGCGTTAACGTCATCAAAGCCAGGTTCTACGCTTGAGCAGCTGATCACTTCTTTTTGGTTTTCCTGGGTTTAGATAATTTTTTCTTTATATATTGATAAAAATCGATGGCCTTATCCCTAATGATTATAACCAGCGGCGCTCGGACGTACTTGTAGCCCTTTTCAGTGGTTACATTTTGAATATTCTCCGGCGGCGCAGAATCCGATATGTGATTCTGGCCTCTGGCATCCGTCCAGTAATACAGTGTTATGCTGGGCTCCAGTTGCAGCTTTTTGGTTTTATCGTGCCAGTCCCATCTCAGATACCCACCGATGCCGATTAAGACAACGATGACAATAATCAAAGCTCTGCGCATTTAGCGATCTCCTGCCTCGGTCCTGAATTCCAGTTAACGCCAATGTCTTTGCCCATTATATAAAATAATAAATTAAAAAGCGATCTAAAGATTTATGCCAGCAGGCCGATATATGACTGGTGGACTTATTTGGGGGTTAATTCCTGTATGAAAAAGGAGCCCAGCAATGGATGCCGGTCAGGTCACATTAGATCGTTCGATGGCAATGATAGCGCAGCAAATGCAGACAACCGCTGAAATGCAGCTTGCCATGATGAAGCAAATTGTGGAAAACCAGCAACAGATGGTCAAAATGCTTGCTGCGGCAGGGGTGGGGGAAAACGTCGATGTGACAGCCTGATAAAGACAGTCCCCAGGCATTTGTAAAAAATATACCCGCTTTTGACTGTTTGTTTATCAGATACCGCCCTGGCACGTCAGCTTGACACCGCCGGGGCATTTGCCTATACTTCTGCATCGTTTCCTTCTTTCTCTATAAATCCCATGCGTTGAATACAGGAACCTACCCATGAATGTATCAAGCTTAGAAGCCATTTCTCCGGTTGACGGCCGCTACCGGCGGGCGACGGCGTCCCTGGCAAAATATTTTTCCGAAGGGGCCCTGATTAACTACCGGGTGCAAATCGAAGTCGAATATTTTATTGCGCTGTGCAACATCCCCCTGCCCCCGCTCAAAGGGATTGGTAAAAAGGCCTTTGAATCTTTACGCAGGATTTATAAAGAATTCTCGGTTGAAGATGCCGCCAGAGTCAAAGATATTGAAAAAGTCACCAATCATGATGTCAAAGCCCTAGAGTATTTTTTAAAGGACAAGTTTGACGAACTGGATCTGACATCTTACAAGGAATTTATTCACTTTGGCTTAACATCCCAGGATATCAATAATACAGCCTTGCCGCTTTCCATCAAAGAAGCATACCTGGCAGTGCTTAAGCCGGCGCTTGCCGAAGTTTTTGAAGATCTTGAGAATAAAGCCCGAAAATGGGCCGATATACCCATGCTGGCGCGCACCCATGGTCAACCGGCATCGCCCACCACCATTGGAAAGGAGTTTTACGTATTTGTTGAACGCCTGGCGGTTCAATCCGATCTGTTACAGACGATCCCTTTTTCGGCGAAGTTCGGAGGTGCCACCGGCAATTTCAATGCCCACCAGGTGGCCTATCCCGATGTCGACTGGGTTGCATTTGCGAATCATCTGGTCAACAAAACGCTGGGCCTGACGCGCTCCCGCGTCACGACCCAGATTGATCATTATGACAATCTGGCCGCATTTTGCGATGCAGTAAAGCGCATCAACACGATTCTGATCGACTTGACGCGCGATATCTGGACCTATATTTCTTTTGATTATTTTAAACAGAAGATCAAAAAAGGCGAGGTCGGCTCTTCAACCATGCCGCATAAGGTCAACCCCATCGATTTTGAAAACGCGGAAGGCAATTTTGGGGTGGCCAATGCGATATTTGAACATCTGTCCGCCAAACTTCCGATTTCAAGACTGCAACGGGATTTAACGGACTCGACTGTAACCCGCAATATCGGCGTTCCGCTGGCCCATACGCTCATCGGGTTAAAATCATTGATGCGGGGGTTGAATAAACTGATCTTAAATGCCGATGTGACCCGTGCTGATTTACAAAGTAACTGGGCGGTGGTGGCCGAAGCCATCCAGACGATTTTGCGCCGCGAAGGCTATCCCCAGCCTTATGAAGCGCTAAAAGCACTGACCCGCACCCATCAAACTATCGACCAGCAGGCCATTGCCGAATTTATCGAATCCCTCGATGTATCCCAATCCGTCAAAGATGAGTTGTTGAATATTACGCCCGAAAATTATACCGGAATTACGAAATTTTGATTCCAGCTACAGAAATTCACTCTGACACCGGCACACCCCGGGAACCCCAATTTTTAGCCTCATCCTCCCAGCGGGCTGCACCGATTACCACCACAGCCAGCAGGCTGTTTTACAAACCGCCCATGAGCTCCATTTGTCGTAGGTGCCGAAAGCGGCTTTAGAGGCCCAGTACCCGGCTGCATATTTTACCGTTTTGCCGGACGTATACAGGCCGCGGTTGGTTTCCTGGTGGCAGACCCCGTGGACCAGATAAGCAAATCGGCAGCCCCAGTTTCTGGAAGTGCATTTGGCATCACTATAACTGCCGCAGCCCCAGGTGTAGGAAAGATAATATCCTCCCGATTGCCCGCCGATACAGGATCTGCCGACAGAAGACAGAAAACTACAACTGAGATGTGAAATGTAAATACGATGACTCGTTTTCTGATCTCTGTCATCTGTTGACCGGTCCCTGCAACAGGGCGGTGGACACGCGGCCGACAAGCCCCCAGATGGCATCGGCAGAAAAGACGGCCTCAATCGAGCGATCAAACAAAACTGAAATGCGGGGCTCAAATTCGGCATCGCCCTGCCAGAATAAAAAATACAGCGGCACGCGCGGAAAGGGAAACAGTTCATAGGTCGCATCGGCCATGTTAACCGGGCGGCCTTCCAGGAATCGGGCGGCCTCTTTAAAGGCGCGGATGTCCTGCCCGTAGCGCTGCAGCAGCGGATCGGTCTGCAGCACGTGGGGGCCCTGGAAAAAATGGGCCTCTTTCAGATCCTTGACGCCCACAATGTCGTCACCCAGGGGATACAGTTTTTTGACGTGATTCAGATAAATCACGGTCACCAGCTCAAGCAGCGGGTCCGGCGTTATTTCCCAGCCGCTGCCGCCATCGCGTTTCAGGCAGCGACCGGCGACATCCACCAGCACCTCTTCATGCAGGAATTGGAACACCAGCTGCCGGTCCGATTCCAATCTGAAAAGCGTCCAGTTGCAAAGGGCGTTCAGATCCCGGGTTTGCAGCTCGTCCCAAAAATGTGAAGGCACCTCTACCGGTGATTTGTCGGGGGCGAAAGCGGGAGGGTTTTGCCCGCGGCGGCGCTCCTGCATCTGCAGGTATGCCTGGCTGAACGGGTAGGGACCTTTTGAAAAATTATCACACGGAAATTGAGCACAATCCCGCAGGCAGTATTCCACCTGGTTTAATTGCGCACAGGCCAGAATGGCACAGGTGCCGCCCAGCAATCGCTCCTGGGCGGCAAGCTTTTGAGCGGCCTGGGAGCTGGTACCCGGGCCGCAGCTGGAGCAGGTGCCCAGCAAATTTAATTTACAGACATCACAATTGATACCGCAGGCGCCGGTGGGCATTGTTCAAATCTCCCCGTTAAGATTTGTTAAATCATTCAATGTTCGTCGCTTCGGCTGTAATCGTTACCATACAATAGGTTTCAGGTGTCAGTGTTCAGGTGTCAGCCCTTCCAATCGACCCTGAAACCTGACACCTGACACCTGAAACCATTAGCACGATATGGGTTTGTAATGAGCTGGTGATTTACCCGATTCCTATAGATATTGTTAAAGTGTTTGACACAAAGGACAAATATGCGTACTGCGCTGACCGACGATGATTCGCTCGACTGTCTGACCGCAGCGCGGGCAGGGTTGACCGTTACGCCGGAAGACGTTGAGCTGATCACTGTTGCGGCCCTGATGTTTGGCGATGGAATAAAAATTGGTTTTACCGGTCCCCAATGAGGTCCCCAGGTTTTTTAAGCCCCGTTTGAGTACCCGCGGTATGGCCCGATGAAGGGCCCGCATCTCGGTTTCGCACAAAGAGGCCGCGATGCGGCAGGGATGAATTTTTGAATCCCAAAGGGCCTCATCGACATAAATATTGCCGAGTCCGGCGATAAAGGTCTGATCCAGCAGCAACGGTTTTAACAGGCGCTTGCGCGCTTTGAGCTGCCGGGCCAATTTTTTTTGTGTGAATCCCCTTGCCAGCGGTTCCGGTCCCAGGCGCCCCAGAATGGGGCCCGCGTCCGACGTCAGATAGAGACGGCCGAATTTACGGGTATCATGAAAGCGCAACTGCTGTCCGCCGCTCAGATTAAGCAGCACGTGTTCATGTTTTTGGCGAGGCTGATCCGAGGATACCAGATGCAGCCGGCCGGACATGCGCAAATGCATGAGCAAATGGCTGTCGTTTTGCAGCTCGAACACCATAAATTTTCCACGGCGCCGAATGGCTGTTATCGTCTGGCCCTTTATCCGGCTGCAAAATGCTTTTACCGACGGTTCCGCGATCGTACGGGCCCAGAAAACCCTGGCCGCCTCAACGCTTTGGCCTTCAAGGCCGGCGGTTTTAAGATCATTGACAATAGTCTGTACTTCTGGAAGTTCGGGCATCTTTAATCAGGTTTCAGGTTTCGGGTGTCAGGTATCAGGGTCCGGTTTCAAGTTCGGTTTAAAGATTCAGGGCTTTCGCCTGAGACGAATCAGCTGTCAGAAATGGCACAACAGGCACCTTTTGGTGCCTGACACCTGAACACTGACACCTGACACCTTTGCATTAACAATTGACAACTTGAGATCTTGGGCCTATAAA
>CAZJHF010000233.1:0-6672 GCA_964545505.1 uncultured Desulfobacterales bacterium
GTGGACCCCGCCTGCGCGGCAGCTCGAACTCAGTTCATCCGATCAGAACCTGATCCGGGACTTGAGTGATCGATTTGGCGATGCCCTGCAATCTCTGGAGCCGACTTCAGACATGCTCACATTGGCGGTTGCCGATGATCGACTGACGGATGTGCTCCGTTATCTTAAGAAGGAAGCCACACCCAAATACCAGCGCCTGGACGATCTGACGGCCATCGACGAATCCGCCCGCCGGCAACCGGAAATCTATCCAGACTATACCATGGTCTATCACCTGCTGTCCTATGATGCTGCCAGCCGCATTCGGTTGAAAGTGCCTTTAACGGGTAAATCCCCCAGCATTTCCAGCATTACCGACCTGTGGCCTTCTGCCAACTGGTATGAACGGGAAGTCTCTGATCTGATGGGTATTCATTTTGCGGGCCATCCAAACCTGCGTCGCATCATCATGCCGCCGGATTGGGAAGGCCATCCCCTGAGGAAAAGCTATCCGGGCCGGGCAACTGAAATGGCGCCGTATACGCGCGAAGACGCCGAGAAACTGCAGCCCTTAGACGGCGGCGTTTATACGAAAACCGACGACGGCGAGCACCCCTTGATTCTTAATATCGGTCCTCATCACGTCAGCACCCACGGGTTGTTGCGTTACATTGCTTCATTGAAAGGTGAAGAGATTACCGCTTTGGAATTAGAAATCGGCTATCACCACAGGGGCGTCGAAAAAATCGGTGAGCGCCAGACCTGGCATCAGTTCATCCCCTATCTGGCGCGGGTCGACTATCTGGCGGGTTCGGCCAATGATCTGCCCTATCTGTTAGCGGTGGAAACCCTGGCTGACATTAAAGTGCCGGAACGGGCCCAGGTGATTCGGGTGATGCTCAGCGAGTTTTTCCGCCTGAGCAACCATCTGGTCTGGCTGGCCACCTATGCCCATGATGTGGGTGCCATGACGCCCAATTTTTACACCTTTAGAGAGCGGGAGATGATTCTCGACATTGTGGAACTTATTACCGGCGGTCGCTTGCACCCATCCTGGTTCCGAATCGGGGGCGTGGCGGCCGAATTGCCCGAGGGTTGGAAGGCGGCGGTTGATCAGTTTGTCAAAATATTTCCGCAGCGCTTGCAGGAATACGAAAATTTAATCCGCAAAAATCCCATTTTTAAGGCGCGCACCCAGGGTGTCGGCCGGATTTCTTTGCAGGATGCCATGGACTGGGGGGTGACCGGTCCTAACTTGCGAAGTTGCGGCCTGGATTGGGACCTGCGTAAAAAAATGCCCTATTCGGGCTACCAGAATTTTGAATTTGAGATCCCCACCGCCGCTGAAGGAGACTGTTATGCCCGCTATCTGGTGCGGATTGAAGAAATGCGACAGAGTCTTCGGATCATTGAACAGGCCGCCAATAACATGCCGTCCGGGCGGACGATTACCGATGATTACCGCTATGTGATCCCCAGACGCGAGGATATGCTCAAGGATATCGAAAGCCTGATCCATCATTATATCAATGTGACCCGGGGCCCCAAAATACCGCGGGGCGAGGCCCATGCTGCCTGTGAAATTCCCAGAGGTGAACAGGGGTATTATGTCGTCAGCGATGGCCTGGGTTATGCCTATCGGGTGCGCATTCGCGGACCCGGATTTGCCAATGTTCAGGTGATGCCGATGCTGGCTGTTGGTGAGAGTATTGCAGATTTGATCGCCATCATCGGATCGGTTGATTATATTTTGCCGGATATCGATCGATAAATTATTAAGTTTTCAGGTGTCAGGTGTCAGTCTTTGGCACGAAGGGCCTGATTTTGGCCTTAAAACCTGTGAACAACAATCATTTCAAGAGAGATTATAGATTTCGATTGACATACAGTTCCCTGACACCCGAAACCTGAACCGCCAGCGGCGGAACTATAGAACCCGACACCTGAAAACTTTAAAAAGCTAAAACCGAAGACTAATCAGCTTATGCTGCCAAACGACGTTAAAAAATCGCTGGAAGAAAAGATCGCCCATGTGGATCATCCGCGCGAGCTGGTGGTGGACGCCATGTTGGCGCTTCAGGATCACTATGGCTATTTAAGCGATGAAGCCGTTGAACAGACAGCGGCAATGCTGGGTATGTCGGCTCTGGAAGTGGAAGCGCTGGCTACTTTTTATACCTTTATTTACCGCGAACCGGTGGGTAAGTACGTGATTCATGTTTGCGACAGTCTGATTTGCTGGATGGACGGGTTTGAATCGATTAAGAATTATCTGTGCCAAAAGCTGGACATTGATGTGGGCGGCACTTCAGCTGACGGTTTGTTTACGCTTTTGCCGGTCTGCTGCATCGGCTATTGTGATCAGGCGCCGGCCATGCTGATTAACCGCAAGGTCTATGGCGGTCTGACCGCCGAAAAAATTGATCAGATATTGGAACAGCTTCGATCCGAAGCTTAATTCTGTATTCAATCTTTTTTTCACCACAAAGTCACAAAGAGCACAAAGGGTGAAAGATATAATAAAGTAAAGATTATTTTATATACTTGTATTCAATTCTTTTTTGTGAGCTTCGTGTCTTTGTGGTTAGAGAATCATAATAATCAAACAAAACATTATGGAAACGTATCCGCAGATTTTATTGGAAAACCGCAAATCGGAGCGCATTACCACGCTGGCGGAATACGAGCACAACGGCGGGTATCAAGGATTGAAAGCGGCTCTGCAGAAGCATCCGGAGGCTGAAATTATCCAGATGCTCGAGGCGGCCAATCTATTGGGTCGCGGCGGAGCGGCATTTCCGGCCGGTCTTAAACTAAAATCCGTAGCCGCCGATGCGGCGTTTCCGCGGTATATCGTCTGTAATGCTGATGAAATGGAGCCCGGGACCTTCAAAGATCGGGTATTGATCCATACCAATCCGCACATGATCATCGAGGGCATGATCATTGCCGGATATACCATCAAAGCCGAAAAAGGCATAATTTTTATTCGCCCGGAATATGAAAGCGGGGCCGTAATTCTTGAACGTGAAGTCAGACTGGCTGAAGAAGCCGGATTTTTGGGTAATAACATTCTGGGCAGTGATTACTCTCTGGAAATCGTCGTCCACCGCAGCGGTGGGCGCTATATCTGCGGTGAGGTTACCGCTCAAATAAACGCATTGATGGGCAATCGGCCCAATCCAATGCAACCCCCACCGTATCCGACCGAAAAGGGTCTGTGGGGGCTGCCCACTGTGCTGAGCAATGTCGAAACCTATGCCTGTATGCCGCACATCATCCGCCACGGGCCGGAATGGTTTAAAGGCCTTGCCAATACCGATACGGGTGCGGGAACCAAAATATTCTGCGTCAGCGGCCGGGTTAAGCGGCCGGGTGTTTATGAACTGCCTATGGGGGTCCGCCTGAGTGAAATCATTGAAAAGCATGCCGGTGGTATGCCTGAAGGTTCTAAATTCAAGGCCTGTCTGCCGGGCGGGGCTTCCACCGGATTTTTGCCCAAAGCACACTATGACATTGAGATGGATTTTGAATCCCTGAAAAAGGTGGGCAACCGCCTGGGTACCGGTGCCATCATGGTGTTTGATCAGCATACATGCCTGGTTGCTGCCACACTGAATCTGACCGAATTTTTCGCCCGGGAATCCTGCGGCTGGTGCACACCCTGCCGGGAAGGGTTGCCCTATATCCGCGATTTACTCGCTCGAATAGAAAACGGTAATGGCGAGCAAGATTATATACCGCTCCTGGATGAGATGGGCAAGCATCTGTGGAGCGCCTATTGTGCTTTTGCTCCGGGGGCCGTAGCACCCCTGCAAAGTTTGCTGACGCATTTTAAGGAAGAGGTTGAAGAACATATCAGTCAAAAAAGATGCCCATTCAAGACAGCTTCTATTTAGGCTTAGAAATATATTAATATTCGGTCTTTTGTGTAGGGCACTGGTAAAAACATACAATCGGGAATTTTTGCTTAATACAAATTCTAATTTAAGGATTATATGTTAAATCCTGTAGGCCAACAGTGAGAGATTCCAAACCAGGAGCAACGGACAACGGACAACAACCAACGGACGTTTAAATGCCCAAAATTATCATCGACGACCGCGACATAGAAGTCGCACCGGGAACCAAGGTGATCGAAGCTGCGGAACAGCTGGGAATCATGATTCCGCGCTTTTGCTACCATCCGGCTCTGGGATCTGTGGGCGCCTGCCGTGTGTGTGCCGTGAAATTTTTGCAGGGTCCGTTCAAAGGGGTGCAAATGTCCTGCATGGTCGATGCGCAGGACGAAATGGTGGTATCGACAACCGATGAAGAAGCGGTGGCGTTTCGCAAATCTGTGATTGAATGGCTCATGCTGCACCACCCTCATGATTGCCCGGTTTGCGATGCGGGCGGGCAGTGTCTGCTGCAGGATATGACGGTATCCGGCGGCCACGGCATTCGAAAATATCTGGGGAAAAAGCGCACCTATCCGGACCAGTATCTGGGTCCGTTGGTCCAGCATGAAATGAACCGCTGTATCCATTGTTACCGCTGTTCGCGATATTATCAGGAATTCAGCGGTTACAAAGATCTGGGCGCGATGCAATCCGCCAACCAGACCTATTTTGGGCGATTTGAGGAAGGAATTCTAGAAAGTCCCTTTTCAGGTAACCTCATTGATATCTGTCCAACCGGCGTTTATACGGATAAGCCCTCACGCTATTTTGGCAGGCGCTGGGATTATGAACGCAGCCCGTCGCTGTGTATCAACTGCTCTCTGGGCTGCCATACGATTGCCAGCAGCCGGTATCGCCAAGTTGTCAGACAGGAGGCTTGCCCAAGCGAAGCCGTCAATGGCCATTTTATCTGTGATCGAGGCCGCTATGGGTTTTTGTATAACAGTCTGGAGCAGCGACCTCGCAGTGCCCGTGTCGACGGTCAGACCACATCTACCGACCAAGCGCTTGCTGTATTAAAACAACGACTGCAAGTCATCGTGGATAAGGATGGCACGCAGGCACTTGCCTGCGCCGGCTCGAGCCGCAACAGCCTTGAAACACTGGCCATGATCAAATGCGTGAGCCAAACCAATCGTTGGCAGCCGCCGGCTTATTTTGTAGATGACGCCATCACCCAGAAGGTTAAAACGTCCATTTCCAGGCTTGGACCGGATCTGGCGGTCTCAATGGTAGAAATTGAATCAGCCGATTTTGTGGCCTTGTTGGGTGCCGATCCGCTAAACGAAGCGCCTATGCTGGCGCTGGCCCTGCGGCAGGCCCAGCGCAAGGGAGCGACGATCGCTGTTTTTGATTCGCGACCCGTGTGTTTGCCATGTGAATTTACGCATCTGCCGGCCGATCCGGATGCGATTCATGCCAATCTCGGTGCTGTCATCAGCGCAGCACTTGACACTGCGGCGGTCAATAAATTGGACGGGCCTGCGCGTGAATTTTATTCATCTCTTGCAACCGGTGAGGCGACATCTGCCGATCAGCAGGCAAAAATAGACGCACTGGCTGAAAAACTAAAAGCTTGCCAACGACCTGTTATGGTATGCGGTACCGAAACCGTGCGTCGACAGACACCCGCGCTGGCAGCCGATTATGCCGCCCTGTTGCAAACCGCAGGGAAAGCGGCCGGATTGTTTTATTTACTGCCCGGGGCGAATGCTTTTGCGGCCGGGCTCCTGGCGGATGAAAACGTTTCGGTTGAAACGATTATCTCGGGCATTGAACAGGGGTCAATCAAGGCGCTCATACTGGTTGAAAGCAATCCTTTGTGGCAATATCCGGATCGACAGCGGTTTGAACAAGCCCTGCAGCAGCTGGATCTGCTGGTCGTAATGGATTATGTCAATTCTGAAATGGCTCACAAAGCAGATATTTTTCTGCCAACCCAAACCCTTTATGAGACCGAGGGCGTCTTTGTCAATCAGGAAGGCCGGGCGCAGACGGTCGGACCCGCTTATCGGGGCGGTATTCCGATCACCCAGGTGGCTGAAGGCGATCATCCCCCCCGGATTTATGGCGCGCATGCTCCAGGTGCTGAGTCGCAGGCCGCCTGGCAGATACTGGCCCGTTTAATAGACACCGGGCAACACTTGAAAACAGAAGATCGGCGAGCTGAAATATGGCAATGGTTGGTCCAAACGGAATCCGGGTTTAAGTCGCTGCCGGGTGTAGCGGAAATCCCACCGCAGGGCACCCGCTTCTTCCATACGCCAAATTCTCAGAAGCCGTTTGAGCTTCAGCAGCCAAACGGCGGTTCAACCGACGATGGCCGGCTGGAGGTGCTGATCACCGAACACACATTTGGCTCCGAAGAGCTATCTGCTTATTCAGCGTGCTTGCAGGAACTGGCAATCGCGCCGTCCATTTGCATGCATTCAACTGACGCCCAACAGCAGAATCTCAATGATGGGGATCAGGTGGCCGTCAAGCTGAATGGTGGTACCATCGAAGCCAGATTACAGGTGGTTGCCAATATGGCTTCCGGCACGCTGGTGATCCCGCGCCACCAGGATCTCGACTGGCAACAAATGAACACCGGCCAGACGCGGATTCGAAGAGATCAGATCCGAAAGGTAGAATAGGCGAATATGCTAAAGGCAAAAGTTGCCGTACGGTAAATATCGGCGTCCCAAAAACTGCAAATGTAGGGGCGGGCTTTATGCCCGCCCGCATCGAAGCGGGTATGGAGCCTTTTGGG
>CAZJHF010000234.1:0-6664 GCA_964545505.1 uncultured Desulfobacterales bacterium
AAACCGATTCAAAATGCTCGAATACTAAAGTGTATGCTCCACTTTTGAATCGGTTTCCGTCGCGCCCTTGAACGTGATCTACTATTTTTGAGATAGGTTCTGGATTGCTCAATATAGACCATTACTTCGAGAGCCGATCCCAGAAATTTTTGGCCTTCTCCTGCCGGTTATCTATAGAAGACTCTGACCCTGGACCTTCGGTGCGGGCGGTGCCTCCGCGCAAACGGGCAATGCGCTCTTCCAGCGGTGGGTGTGTTGAAAATAAGCTCATCAGACGTCTACCCGATAGCGGATTGACGATAAACATATGAGCGGTCGACGGGTTGGCATCCATTGGTATTCTTTTTGAATATTGACCCAGTTTTTCAAGAGCGCGGGCCAGTCCCTCCGGTGACCCCGCAAAACCGGCACCGGTCGAATCCGCCAGATATTCGCGCGACCGTGATATGGCCATTTGAATTATCATGGCCGCAAAAGGTGCCATTATCGACATGGCAATCAATCCAATCGCATTGCCGCCCCGGCCACCATCGCCGCCCCGGCCGCCAAACACAGCTGAAAAGCGGGCCATATTGGCCAGCACCATAATAGCGCCGGCCATGGTGGCAGCGATGCTGCCGATTAGAATGTCACGGTTCTTGACATGTGCCAGTTCGTGTGCCAGCACGCCCTTGACCTCATCCTGCTCCATTAGATTCAACAGCCCCTGGGTGACCGCCACGACGGCGTGTTCCGGGTTGCGCCCGGTGGCAAAGGCATTGGGGGTGTCCTTGGGGATGACATATACCTTTGGCATGGGAAGCCCGGCATTCTCGGCCAGCGTTTTGACCATCTCATAGACCTGTGGCGCCTGTTCGGGGCTGATTTCCTGGGCCCGGTACATTTTCAAAACAATTTTATCTGAAAACCAGTAACTGAAAAAATTCATGCCGGCAGCGATCAACAGCGCAATGATCATTCCTTGCTGACCGCCAAAATATTGCCCGATCCAAATAATTATGGCTGTCAACACCGCCAATAAGATCGTGGTTCTTATCCGGTTTCCCATTGCTATCTGCTCCTTTCATCTCATACATGGTTAGCGGCCGTCGGTTAAGCGAAGCCAACCCGCCTTTATCATCAGCCGCTGGAATAAAATCATGCTGAACTTCACTGCCAAAATATAAAGCGGCGCCTAAAATTGGCAAGCACCTGCTGACCACACAACGTCAACCAACAATCGCTATCGGCGGCCGGGGAACCTGTCGCCAACTTTGCTGTCACTGTTACGGTCTGATCTCTGATGTTCTAGCCCGAATCATTCATAAAAGTCAATCCGCAATAACTAAATGAAATTAAAAAAAATAATTGTTCTTTTTTATAAATACTTATTGTTTGCCCTATGTTTATATGCTACGCCTGAGTTGTCGTAAGGAGAACACTTGCTGGCCGTCAGGCAAACATAAATCAGTTAAATACATTCATGATCTGCACCCGGTTAGATGCCCCCTGACCGAGAATGCAAGGCAAACCCAACGCGTTGGCGCTGCATTTGCGGATAGATTTAGGTAAGCAGAATGGAGAAATTTGAAACTGCGCAGAAGCGACTGCAGATCGATGCGTCATTTACTCAAACCGGCGAGTCGCAGAAAACCTCATCGATAGAACCCTCCGATGATGAGGCCCAGGTCAGTCCAAGCGACAGAAAAGTAATCTATGCCCTAACGCGCAGACGTAAGGAAGAAAAAGAATCTGCAGAAACAGTCAAAATCCGCAAGACGAATCTGATCAATAAAATCAACTTCATCAATTTTCAGGACAGAACCCTTCTGATCAATCTTAAACACCGTTCTTACCATAACCTGCTGACACTTTTAGCCAGGCCTCAACCGTGCATGGGCGACGAACTGGATTGTTGCTGGGAAAAATCGGAAAATGATTTACAGACTTTGGATCTTTATGAATTTGAAAACCTTTTAATCCCAGACGGTCAGAATCTCATCCGTTTAGAACCCGATCTTATCCGCATGGATAAAAAAGTCATTCGTCTGCTATTGCCGGAACATGGCATTGAAGTCAGTTCACGAAAGATGAGGCGGCACGCCAGCAAGGGCATAACGGCTCAATTGTTACAAAACAGCACTATTTTTTCAGGAACATTGGTGGATTTTAATGCCTGTTCCCTTAAAATACGGCTAACGGCTGAGCCACCTCAAACTTTTGACTGGATTAATTCAGAATCGACAGTTAATCTTATTTTAACTGATCACAGGGAAACTTACTATTCCGGTGAATGTAAAATCATTCGACAATGTGCCGATAAAAAAAATCGCGTCTACATTTTGAGGCCCCTCGTTTTTGAAATCCAACGTTTCAAACAAAAAGAGTTTCGCAGTCACCGGTACCAATTAACGCCTTCGCCAAATGTTTTCTTCAGACACCCGTTTTCCAATAAGCGGTTTGATCTTAAAGTCATCGATTTGTCGGGATCGGGGTTTGCGGTAGAAGAAAATCAGAATGATTCTGTGCTGTTGCCGGGCATGATTCTGCCTGAATTGGAGTTGAGCTTTGCCAACAGTTTTAAGATCAAATGTCGTGCTCAGGTCGTTTATCGCAAAAGCATCGAAACCGAAACAGAGGGCAACCGGGTAAAATGCGGCCTGGCCTTGCTCGACATCGATATTCAAGATCATGCAAGGCTGATTTCTATCCTACAACATGCCAAAAACGAAAATTCGTATTTTTGTAACCGTGTAAGCCTTGATAAACTCTGGAATTTCTTCTTTGAAACCGGGTTCATTTACCCTGACAAGTATGGGCATATTGAGAAAAACAAACATCAGATCAAAGCGACTTACGAAAAACTCTACAATCGTGAGTCCAACATTGCCCGGCATTTCGTCTACCAGGACAATGGCCGCATTTTGGGGCATATGGCCATGCTGCGTTATTACAATAAGACCTGGTTAATCCATCATCACGCCGCTCGCAAATCAGCTCTCAACAAAGCCGGCTTGATCGTTCTGGATCAAATTGGCCGCATGGGCAACAACTCCCACCGGCTGAATTCACTCCACATGGACTATTTAATTTGTTATTATCGCCCTGAAAATAAATTCCCGAGCCGGGTCTTTGGGGGAGCTGCCAAGTCGATTCACGATCCTCAAGGATGCTCCATTGATGCCTTCGCCTACTATCATCATCGGTGTAATTTAACGCGCAAGGCTCATCTGCCGGTATCCTGGCAGCTTACGGAGGTATCGGAGATCGACCTTGCGGAGTTGGAAAATTTTTACCGACATGTATCCGGAGGATTGTTGCTGGATGTTACAGATTTAAGACCCAACTGCCTTAACATTGATACGCTTTCGGATGAATACCAGCGTTTGGGCTTAAATCGCGAGCGGCAGCTTTTCGCCGTGCGGCAGCACAATCAGTTAAAAGCGTTTGTAATGGTGAATCTAACCGATCTGGGTCTTAATCTTTCTAATTTAACCAATTGCATTAAGATTTTGGTTATCGACCCGCAAGCATTTTCGGTAAATATGTTAAACACCACCCTGGACATTTTGGCCACAAAATTTCAAAAATCTAACATGCCCACACTTTTATATCCTGCTGAATATGCTGATGAACAGGGCATCGCCTATGAAAAGCGTTATAATTTATGGGCATTCAGCCTACAGTTCTCGGATCCGTATTTCAAATATATCAATCGCCTTCTGCGATTCTTTTAGGATCCATCTGCGGATACAGCCTTACGTCCACTACAAGAGATGAGGGGTGTATACATAAATCTTCTGAAGTCACTGAAAAATTCAAGAAACTCTCTAAAGAAACCGTCAAATCCATCTTCATACTCATCAAACTGAATTCCCGAATGCTTTCCAATCGTTTCCACCTTCTTGGTAAAATTAAAATTATCAACATCTTTTAATTCACCAAAAATTAAATTATGCGGCCTGACATCAACGTCGATATTCTGGTAGCCTGTATCATAAAGGTAAGAGTATAATTTAATCCCGGCATACGGATCAAAGTTAAAATCATTTTGGATAATATCCATCATGGTATTTATATACTTTTCCAGTCGGGTTGAATGACCGAAATACCGCAGGCAGTTACAATCCAGATCAATGAGGCATAAAATTCCGCCCGGTTTCAGGATCTTGGAGATATTTTTGACGATATCAAGGCTTTCAACACGATAGTATTCGAGAACAAAACGCAACCAGATAAAATCGAACATTCCCAGGTCATTTAGCGGTTGGCGAATATCAGCACGCGCAAATTCAATGGCCTCATGGTGATAATGGTCTTTGGCATATTGAAGTCTCTGCGGCGACATATCCACCCCAACCACTGAGCCAAGCGGCTGTACGAGCTTATTCAGGTAATAAGTGGTTTTTCCGGATCCACATCCCAAATCAGCAACGCGCATCCCTGGCTTGATCCCCGCCCAGAGCGCTTGTTTTTCAACAGCCACCGGATCTGTTTTCATATCAAGACGAACAGATTCTTCGTCACTTTCCATTAAATAATTGCGCTGGTTCATAGTTAGGATTCCTCGGCCCAAATGCAATCAATGACCGCAACGGCAGGTTTGGCAATGCCGGGGTTGTATTTTCCGAAATCATTATTTTGATGACAGATGCAACAAATGTCAACCGATCCTGCAACATACACTTTTTTCGCGCAAAAAGCGATCTTTCCCCATACCATTTTAATTTCGAGTCAACTGCAGACTGCTGTCCGCAAAAGGCAAACATCGCGTTGCGGCCAATGCTGAACTACAGGTATTCACCCCATCAAGAAAATGTCCCTCCCTCAGTTAAATGCCCCAGAGATAGGGGATTTACCCCTTTTCAACCACCGCATCGCAAGTCTGCAGCCTATCGGTCCGGTCAAAATTAAATAGTATTTTGAAATGTTAACTCATTCATAAACTTTTCGGAACCACTGGCACAGAAAATGAAAGAGCAGAAGCAGTAGATCTCACCAAGAGGGATTGACCCCTAGCGGATGAGAAGCGGTGGTGGTGCCCGTTGAACTTCTTCTTCACCCGTTTTGTTGACACTGCCACTTACGGTGAGTAGATTAACTCATTACTGCAAGGTTCGTTATCATTAAGGAGGAAGACAATGAACAAAGCGATCAAGTGGGGATTGATCATCTGTGTTGGGCTGGTGGTGCTTGTTATTGCCACCTTACTGATTGCACCGGCTTTCATAGATATCCAGGATTACAAACCCGAAGTGGAGAAGCTCGTTTCCGAAAAGACCGCCAGACCGTTTACCATTGGAGACGACCTGAACCTGTCGCTATTTCCATGGGCCGGTGTGTCTTTTTCCAATTTACAGCTGGGGAATACACCCGGTTTCGCAGAAAAAGAGTTTGTCAACGTTAAGTCCTTTGAGGTCAGGGTAAAGCTGCTGCCACTGCTGTCCAAGGAGGTTCAGGTCAAGCGCTTCATCTTAAATGAGCCCTCTATTACGCTGGTGAAAAATAAAGATGGGCGCGTCAACTGGGCTCAGCCGGAAGGTGCCAAAGATACAAAGACAATTGAAAAAAAGAAAGACCCGGAACCATCGAGCACCGGTCTACCCATTAAAGATCTGACCGTTGGAGAGTTTTTGGTGAAAAATGGTTCGATCACCTGGATTGACCATACCACTCAGACCCGCAAGGACATAACGGCCGTTAATCTAAACTTGCAGGAGGTTTCCCTGGATCGCCCAATCAAGCTTTCTTTCGGGGCCCAGCTCGATCAGCAGCCGATATCGGTGGCGGGAACCATCGGGCCGGTGGGCAAGGACTTCAAACAGGCCACCATTCCCCTGGATCTTGACATTAATGCGCTCAAAAAACTTATCCTGACCATAAAAGGCAAGATCATGAATCCTGGGTCAACGCCCGCAATCGATCTGGCCGTCGACATGCAACCGTTTTCCCCCCGTCAACTGGTGGCCGCATTGGAGCAACCGTTTCCCGTAGCCACATCAGATCCGAAGGCATTGGACCGTATCGCGCTTAAGGCCAACCTTAAAGGGGACGCCAACCAGATTGCAGTATCCAATGGTATTTTGAATCTGGACGATTCGACGCTCAATTTTTCGCTCAAGGCCTCTGATTTTTCAAGACCCAATCTGGCATTTGATATGAATCTGGACCGGATCGATCTGGATCGTTATCTGCCGCCAAAATCAGAGCAGCAGCCCGCATCTGCTGAGAAACCTGCCCCGAAAAAAGCCGCTGATTATGAGCCCCTGCGAAAGCTGATTCTGGATGGGCGCATTAAAATCGGCCAGCTGGTGGCCAGCAAAGCCAAAATCAATGATCTGCTGGTTCAAATCAAGGCCAAAAACGGTATTTTCAATCTTGATCCGCTGCAAATGGCGATGTATCAGGGCAATGTCAACGGCAAAGGCAATTTCAACGTGCAAACCCAGACGCCCAAAAGCAGCATGAGCCTGAATGTGGCCGGCGTTCAGGTCGGACCCTTGCTGCGCGATGTTCTGGAAAAAGACATTTTAGAAGGCGTTACCACTGCGCAGCTCAACCTGACCATGGCCGGTGATCATCCGGACAAGATCAAACAAACGTTAAATGGTAACGGCCAGCTGCGATTTAACGACGGCGCCATCGTCGGTATCGATCTGGCCGGCATGGTTCGCAATGCCAAAGC
>CAZJHF010000235.1:0-6609 GCA_964545505.1 uncultured Desulfobacterales bacterium
CCCTGATAATAGCGGAATGAATTATCAGCAGCGAAATCGTGCACTGTTTAAATGTATTAGGGAGCGTTGCGAAAGAACAGCAATAACCGCAAAACGGCGGATTGGCGCAAATTTGATTTCACATCTAACCCATTATTTTATATTTGAATTCTGTTCTTTCGCTACGCCCCCTTATGCATGAGTTTGCACGATGAAGTCGCTGATGATTCATGCAGCGGCCGGATAAAGAAAAACTCCCCGACCCCTCAGATAATTAACAAATCGAATTTATTTTATTTTTGTCAACTTTGTGCCCTTTGTGTCTTTGTGGTTACGTTTTTTCCTTTTCGCGGCAGCCGTCCACCTTGACAATTGCGAGCACGAATGTCAAATTGCAGATATGCTACCAGAAGGTATCCAAATCCAGGAAATGCCCGATTTGAAAAATCCGTTGATGATCGCCGGATTTGACGGCTGGGGCAATGCACTGAAAATTTCAAGCGGTATGGCCGCCTACCTTATTCGGTCATTTAAAGCACAGCAATTTGCCGTCCTGGATCCGGATTCCTATTACCGCTATGATGAATTGCGGCCCGTGGTGCATATCGAAGACGGGGTCATGAAGCGCTTTTCACCACCAGAAGGAGCCTTTTATGCAGCGCTCACAGCATCCGATGAACCCGACCTGGTGATTTTGCAGGCCGATGAGCCCAATCTCAAATGGGGCGGCTTTGTGAATGAATTTTACAATATTTGTGAAAAGCTAAAAGTTGAAACCGTTATCACCATGGGCAGTATGTATGACCATGTCCTGCACACCGATAGAATAATTTCGGCCATTGCATCCAACACGGACCTGTCTTCGATCCTGCAAGAAAACGGAGTAAATTCGATAAACTATCAAGGTCCCAGCGCCATTCATTCCATCATCCATTCCGAAGGATCGAAAAGAAACCATGCCTGCATGAGCTTATGGTGCCACTGCCCGTATTATCTGCAGGGTACGACCCACTTTGGAATTTTAGCCCACCTGGGCAAATTGCTTGGGGCACTGGGTGGCTTTAAGCTCAGCACCGAAGACCTGGAAGCCAGCTGGGAAAAACTGCATGTGCAAATCGAGCAGTTGATCCGAAACAATCCAGAGCTTCAGACCGTCGTCAAGCAAATAAGGAAGGCCAAGGTAAGAGGCACTGCCGCTGAAATGAAGGGTAGCCTTGGATCCGGCCAGAAAATTATCAATATTCAGGATTTTTTACAGCCCAAATAACAGCCGGTTCGGTGTGCGTTTCCTTCATCCCTTCTTTAGTACAATCAGATTGGTTAACCATCAGAAACGACCATGACGCCCTCGAAAAGCCGCAGACCTCGCTCGATGAGATGTGTAACGACCCCGCTTCAGGGAATGCTGGCTTCTACTGCCGTGGCCGCGATAGTGACGGTTATGATATTTTCCTTTTGAGCGGTGCTTGTTATAGTGCCCGTATTTGGAGGAATACCGTTTGTGTTTTTTGTGCCCGTATTTGTAGGGATGTCGTCTGTATTTGTAAGGGTGCTTGCGAAGCAGGCTCTTAGGGCGATAATCGCTTACATAGTGTCTTCTATGGCCAATGCGGTAATAGGGATAATAATACCCATAACTGCCCCAGCTGTCGTTACTATAGGATTCCGCTTCCGCTGCAGCTTCAGCCTCCTGCAAGATCTGGTCGGCTTGCTGTAAAGCCGCTTCGGCGCGGGCATTGGCAGCCGCAAGTCGCCTTTCGGCTTCCAGTTGCTGTTGCAATAAAAAGGCTTCTCTTTCAGCCAGTTCCTGTCTGGTCAGCTCAAGCCGATCCTCTTCCAGGCGGCGTTGATGCGCCTCTTCATCATGCGAAATTTCAGGCGATTTAATTAGGAGTTTGGCATGTTTCGGCGGTGCCTGGTTGGTAAAATGTCGCACGCCGTTTTCATCTATCCAGGAGTAAATATCCGCGCTGGCCGCTGGTATCAAAAAAGCGGCCAATCCCAGTGATACCAGGATGACGGCTTTTATATGAGATCGATTCATCGTTGCCTCCCTTCAGCCCGCTTGGGCCTCGTCCGCATGAATCGTTACCTGTTATCGATCAACCCCACCAAAATAATCATTGAATCCTTGCCTGTAAATGACTAAGCGCTGTCTTTGCCTGCAACCATAGACGCATCAGGCAACCGGCCGGTCGACATGCATTCGATCACTCGGTTATCCGGTTGAGCCCGTTGAGCCCGTTAAGCCGGCAACAAATCGAAATTGTTTGATTACTTAACCGGCCTAACGGGCCAACCGGCAACGGGCTCAACCCGTAATATTATTAATTTGTTTCTTGAGACACTTCCGCCCCCTGAACACCCCCCACCATGTCATCTGAATACGCATTTGTCTGCTTTTTGCCACTGATAATTTCAGATGCAATTAGGTGGTGCAGCTGTTCCTGGCGGACGGGAAACAGCCGCCGATTGAGCTTGCGCGCCTGGCGGGCCTCTTCAAGAAAATAGACCAACACATCTAAGTCGGCAGAGATGCTGCGACCGGATCTTCGGGCGGCTTCAATTTTGGCCAACATCGTGATGATGCCATAAAGATACAGGCTCAATGTGGTAATGCGACGCAGAAAAAATTGCTTTTGCGATATGGAACGTCCATGGATTAAAAACCCCGCCAAAATCATCAAACGAATCCGGCGCGCACTTGTTCTGGCAAAACGGGCGGCGCGGTTCATGTTTGGGTCATTAAATGCCAGAGGCCAATTACTGCGCCGAAACATCGCCTTGATCACCGTCATCAATACAGACAGCTTGTTGGATGTCTGCGCCTGTAAGTGCTTGCCAAGCGTTCGTAAAGCAAACATAGCCGGGTACATCGAATGAATTTCAGTTGTCCCTTCGAAAATCGTGGTCACCCGAAAATCGCGCATGCGTTTTTCGTAAGGCTGGGTCGTCAGATAGCCGGAGCCACCGGCAACCTGGAGGGCATCGTAAACGGCATCCCAGGCCCGGGTGGTGCCGTACAGTTTGCAATGTGAACTTTCCATTGCCACCAGAGCGGTGGGGTCGGTTTCCAGCATTCCGGCTGTAAAGGCTGTCATAGCAGCGGCCGCATAGCCGTGGACTTTGGCTTTAACCATTTTTTCCTGAATCAGCTCGAATTTATTAATCGGAACGCCAAACTGCGTTCGGCCGGCTGAGCGCTCGACCATATCCGCCAGCGACTGCTTCATCATACCGGCTGATGCCGCTCCCAGCGCCATACGGCCATAGTTTAAAATGACCATCGCAATTTTAAAGCCGTCACCCGCTTGCCCCAGCAGGTTCTCGCGGGGGACCTTGACATTTTTAAACTGAATGGCGGCCGTGGAACTGGCCTTAAGTCCCATTTTGGGCATATCCTTGCCGATTTTAACGCCATCCCAGGCAGTTTCAACAATGAAGGCGCCCATGAATCCAGGCCGGGCCGGGTCCATCTGTGCAAATACCGTTAGCCCGCCGGCATAATTGGCATTGGTAATATAGGTCTTGGTTCCGTTAAGGATAAAATGCTGGCCATCTTCGGATTCGCTGGCAACGGTTTGGATGTTTTGGGCATCCGAACCGGTTTGGGGCTCGGTCAGTGCATACGAAAATATCATGTCACCGGTGGCCGCCGGCGATAGATATTTGCGTTTCTGCGCTTCATTGCCAAAGAGCACAATCCCTTTAATGCCAATCGAAAGATGTGCCAGGGCAAGGATCCCCAGGGACATATTTTGACTTGCCAAAGTTTCGACGACGTGTAGATACTGGTTCAGGCTGAGTCCGACCCCGCCGTATTCGCTGGGAATCGTCAGGCCGAAAAAACCGTTACGGCCCAGTTTTGCCATTAAGTCGGCCGGCACGGTTTCTTGCTCTTCCAGAAGGGACGGCGGGTATTCCGAATTGGCTTCAAGAAATTTGTCAATAATGCCCCGGGTGGTTTCAGTGGATTCAAAATCTTTAAAGCGATTAAACGGTTCGGGATCCAGCCGGCCAAAATAGGTATTGATCAGGAAATTTTCATAGTCCATCTGTGGCTCCTTGTTTTCGGACAACACCGGTGCTGTTCGGTTTCAGCAGGTCCATGAATTGATTAAAACCTTGATCGGTTATATAGTATACAGTAAGCATTACCGATTGGGGGTCAATTGCGACAGCCCGCCGGTTGTCCGGCAATCGACGGCCAGAGCCGGTGAACGGCACCCAGGCGTATTTTTTAAGCCGCATGCTTGATATTTTTTTTAAATTTTAGAATGATGCGAAAACGCAGAGGGTCAATTCAAGAAGGAACTAGAGTGATGGCAAAAAGCAAGGGCAACCTGGAGATAAAGCAGTTCGTGTCGCCGTCAGGCCAAAACCAGTATCTGTTGATCAGTGGCAGCGAGGCGGCCACGATTGATGTGGGCGAGGCAATCGATCACGTAAGCCGGATCATAGCAGACAGGGGGCTGACCTTGAAATACCTGCTGGTCACGCATGCCCATCAACCACGCGTACAGGCGCTGCCAGACCTCAAACAAAAATTTGATGCAACTTTTTGCCTGCACGAATACGAATACCAGCATCTCAAAGAGACAGACGTCGACACCGAGCCGGACCGCATCCTGAATGATAATGACACCCTCAAACTGGGGAGCGTTAATATACGGGTTTTGCTGACGGCCGGCCATACCAAGGGCTCTGTTTGCTTTTGGATCAAAGAGACCGATGCCCTGTTTGGCGGTAGCACCCTGCTAAAGAAAGGCTATGGCCAAATCTGGGGGCCCAGCAGCATGTCGCTGATGCATTTTAGCCTCAAGCGCCTCGGTTCCACCATACCGGCAAAAACCACGATTTATACCGGCAGCGGCGAGTTGACTAAAATGGCAGACGAGGGCTGGATACACTGTATGCGCTCGGCCTGAGCGTTGCCGGAGGAGCGCCTCAATTGTTGAATAAACCAAATCCATCTGCGGGTGGATTAAGAAAGCAACCTGAGAGCATGAACCATGACAGATAAAAAACACCCCAAACACAAACGGAATCATCCCGGTAAAGCTTTTACCAGAGAAATGGCCAGAGCCCGATATGAGCATCTGCACGATGAGAAGTTTAAAGAACCCGATGATCAGTTTGAAGATCCGGTAGAAATTAAAATACGACAGGCCATGTCCGAGGGCGCCTTCGATAATCTGGAAGGTAAAGGCAAGCCGCTGGATTTAGATAAATATCAGGGAATTCCGGAACACCTGCGCACCGCTTATCATGTTATTAGAAACGCGGGCTACATACCGGAAGAAGTCAGGTTAAAAAAAGAGATGGAAACACTGAAAGCCGAAATCAAGCGATGTCCATCAAAACCGGAAAAAGATAGGCTGATGAAAGAACTGGCGGATGTATCACAACAATACTATTTTTACATGGAATATAACAAACAACTGAAATAAACGCACCTATGGCAGACCGTGTGCAGATTCTATCTTGCGGGATGCCAGGCGATCGTGCCAATCGGATCTGACCCCCCTCCCCGGCAGATAATTTATTCGCTTTTTAGCTGCGATATGATTTTCCAGGCCTCCTCAGCGGTTTCAACGTACTCAAATAAATCTAAATCTTTTGGCGCGATGGTGCCTTCTTCTACCAGGGCATTAAAATTAATGACCCGCTCCCAGAATTTTTGGCCAAATAAAAGAACCGGTATGGGTTTGACTTTCTGGGTTTGAATCAACGTCAGGGTTTCAAAAAGCTCGTCCAGGGTGCCAAATCCTCCCGGGAAAACCGCCAGGGCGCGGGCCCGCATCAGCAGATGCATTTTACGAATCGCAAAATAGTGAAACTGAAAGGATAATTCAGGGGTGATATACGGATTGGGGGCCTGTTCAAAGGGCAGTACAATGTTCATGCCGATACTGGGTATACCGGCTTCATGGGCGCCGCGGTTGGCGGCTTCCATTATGCCCGGCCCCCCACCGGTAATCACCACCAATTTGTCTTTACCCGTGTTGCTGGAAATAAGGCCGCCCAGTTTGCGGGCTTCTTTATAATACTTGCTGTTGGCCAGCGCTCGCCGTGCGATATCCACCTTTTGTTTGAGGGTAGCATCTTTTTTATTTTTACGAAAATCGGCTTCTGCTGAAACCAGCCGGGCTTCGGCAGTTGCCGGATCCGGAATGCGCGCACTGCCGAAGATAACCACCGTTGATTCAATATGGTTTTCCTGTAAAATCAGCTCGGGCTTAAGCAGCTCCAGCTGCAAACGCACCGGGCGCAGTTCATCCCGCAAAATAAATTCCTCATCCTGGTAGGCCAGTTTATAAGAAGATGATAGACATTGCGGTGTTTCAGCAAGCAGACGTGCTGAACCCGCATCATCCTGGGCTGATATAAAAAATCGAGACTTGGATTTGGACTTTTTCGGTGGCATCAATGACACTCCTTATCTATAAATTGAGCTTGCAGCCTTTGAAATCAAACAATTGCCGATGATATAACCCCAGAGCACACAGCGCCCACAGCGAAAATTAATTGATGGGTCGGGGAGTTTTTCTTAAATCGATTGCAGAATGAATCAGCAGTGACTTCATCGTGCAAACTCATGATTAAGGGAGTGTAGCGAAAGAACAGAAT
>CAZJHF010000236.1:0-6597 GCA_964545505.1 uncultured Desulfobacterales bacterium
GTCCAGATGGCCAATAAAAGACCCGCACCGGCCGGTAAAAGGGCCAGCCAGAAAATCATCTGATCCGGAGTAGCGAGCCGATGGGAGAAATTTGATTTTGCTGCAACTGATAAAATTATGGTCGGCACAAAGACAAGTATAGTCCCGGGCAACACGATGATTGCTTTGATAAGGCTCCAGCTCATATTACCTGAATCTTGCATAAAAATTAATGCGAACATGAAAGCCTGCGACGCGTGCTAAATCCCGGTGATTAGCTGCACCTGTCTGTTTGACAGCGTTTCTGAGACGTACACTTTAGCGCTCTTTAAAAGCATCTAATGTATCACCAATTTGATCCAGATGGTCTTTTAGGTGCCGCAGGTAGTCGGTCATCATATCAAAAAGTGTAATGCGTGTATTGGCATCCACCTGCCAGACATGGGAAAGACAGTCAGGATCAACCGAGCGCACAACATGGGCCAGATGATGGTTGAATTGACGCCACAGATCCAGAAGCGCTGTCCATGATCGTTCCTGGTATTTCTGAATTCCGATCCAGTGGATGTTGTCCTGTCCATAATCGGGGAAGGTGAGCTGATCGGTAAGCTGCAAACGGACAAAGCGCTGGTGATTGTTGGAGGCTGAATCAATCAGATGACCGATGATTTCCTTAGTCGACCAGGCATCGGCTGCAGGGCGAAATCTTAATGCCGTTTCTGTTGCGTCACACCAGCGTTCAGCAGCGTCATTCACGTCATTTTCAATGCCATTTGCAACTTCAACCAATTTGTCGATTTTCTTATTCATCTATATAATATCCTTTATTTTTTAGCCCTGTTTGTATCATAGATACTGATCCAGCCGCGCTGGTCTTCATAGATGACCTCAAACCATTTTACGTTAAAGGTGCCAATGGTAAGAACATTCGTGCCCACAAGGGTCAAAACAGTGCCTTCGGGTATGCGGGTAATGTGCTGGTCCGGCCCGCAACCGGGCTGGGGGCACAGCCGGGCCTCGATTCCCGGGGTAACAATGGTCACCGTATCCCCCATTTTGACTTCGTCTGCCCGGAGGCCGGATGGTATAGCTGTTTGTATGGCTGCAAGGGTGAAAAACAAAAACAGACAGGCAACATCCTTGAAACCGACATGTCTTTCTTTTGCCGAATTTTTTGTATGCATGGTCGCTTTTTTGATGTGGCCTAAAACAGTTCATAACGATTGTGATCTAATGCAATGCGCGGCCACAACCCTGATATCTAATTTGGTTCAACTTAACGTGAACCGTTGTTTCAAAAGCTTCGCCGCTCATCGAATCGTTGCAGCTTCGGCCTTCGATGATAACGGTCAGGCTTTTTTCGCCAGCTTTCGTTTGGTAAATGGTTTTGCGTGCTGGTTGATCCGTCACCGGATCCGGTGCGTGAAATTCATGGCGTGCATTTCCATAGTCACCAACGAACAGGATCGTATCTGCAGCGCGAATTTCCAGATACCAGCCAGGCTCATTGCCGACTGCCCGAAAATCAACGCCGTTCAACTTCGCATGTTCCCAGATCGCCCTTGCCCTATTATTTATACAATTACGGTAGCTTGTGTCATTATATTCAAGTAGTGCGGCATCTCCTTTGGCCCAGAAGAGGGTCTGGCTATCTGTAAATTTTTCACCGGAAGCCGATGGTTCGCGGGTGAGCCTCAGGGTTTTGTACGGTAAGAACAACCAGACGATACCGTTCTCAACTCTGGCGACAAAAGAAAAATCGTTGCTGCACTCATATACAAAGGTTTTTGGTGTTCCCCGGACAATTTGCGGGTTATTTGACCGGTTTGCATTGTCCTCGGTTGTCCTGCCGGTGCAGCCTGACAAAAGCACTACAACAAATATAAAAATAGGGTGTATCCATTTTTTAGGCTGCATCATTTTAGCCTTTTACCAGAAATTTTAT
This sequence comes from uncultured Desulfobacterales bacterium, assembly GCA_964545505.1. Classification (GTDB taxonomy): domain Bacteria; phylum Desulfobacterota; class Desulfobacteria; order Desulfobacterales; family JAHEIW01; genus JAHEIW01. Next base: position 1,925 of record CAZJHF010000236.1, read on the forward strand.
GGTCAGGGCGGCACCCAGCCAGCAACCGGAAATGACGACGGCCGGCACTGAAATTTTAGCCCACCAATCAGGCAGCCAGCGTCGCTGTAACACCAGACCAATTGCGATAACATGCAAGGGAATGGGAAGGCCCAGTCCAAGTGCGACGGCCGTATTCCATAAAATGCCGCGCGATTCGGGTAAAAGTTGCGCTGTTAAAAAACCATCGACAGCACCATAAATGACCCTGACAAGCAAAAAGACGCCCACAATGATGGCGGTGTTGGCCAATAATCTGAAAATTGTTCTGAGCATGTACAGCATATTTAGGCTTTTGAGCGGCTTAAATCAACCTTTTGTACTCCTTTAAAATCTCAGATTTGCCCAAAACATTTCTTGACATTGGTTCTTTGTATACCGTATACAAAAACAGTTGAATTCACACCTTATATCTCCGGCGGTGCCGAAGCAATCGGCCTCACAAATACTGATCCCAATTTAGCTGTTTATGGAGAAGACCATGGCTTCTTTCAATGACCTTACCGTACTCTCTCTTGAGCAGGCAACGGTTTTACCCTATCTAACGTATCGCCTGGCCCATGATGGAATAAATGTCATTCGTCTGGAACACCCGGTTTACGGCGATCCCAACCGTTTCATAGGCGAAAATGTAATCAACGAAGAACGCATGAATGCCTACTTTTTGTGCATCAATGCCGGTAAAAAAGCGCTGACGCTGAATCTAGCCGAGGAAGAGGGGCAGAAGATTTTCCGTTCTTTGATCACAGAGCTCGACGTCGACATTTTTGCGACCAATCAGCTGCCAAAAAACTACCCGAAACTGGGCATCGATTATGACAGCCTTAAATCCTTGAAACCGGATATCATTTGGCTGGGTGTCACCGGTTTTGGCCCTGACAGCAATGAGGCCGCCTACGATCCGATTTTGCAGGCCCGATCAGGCCTGATGGAATTGACCGGTGAGGCCGAGGGCGACCCCCAGGTTGTGGGCATCCCCTTGCCGGATATGGGCACCAGCGAGCACGCTTATGGATTGCTCATGAAAGCGCTTTACCAGCGTCAGCTTACCGGAGATGGAAGCTGTATTAACATGGCCATGTTTGAATCCTCTGTTTCGTGGCTCACCGTGCCGATTACTCTGACCGGCAGTTTCGGGAAAAATATCTCGCGCCGGGGAAATACCCACGAATTTTTTGCGCCGGTATCTGTTTATCAGACCCGAAACGGGTTTGTTTATGTGGCGGTGGGCAACGATCGGCAATGGAAAGCCATTGTTTCTCAGGAAATTTTTCAGGCGCTGGATAAGCCGCAATACGAAAAGAACGCCGGGCGCATCAAAGAGGTAAAACTGCTCAATCAGGCCATAAACGAAATTACGCGCAAGCGAACATCTGAAGAACTGATCGACCTGTTTACAACCCTTACGGTTCCGATCAGTAAAATAAAAACGGTGGCGGAAGTCATCAAGGATCCCCTGGTCGAACAGCGGCTGCTATATGCCCAGGACCCGGTTAGCGGTACCCGCGTTACTCTGGCGCCGCCGCCGAATATGACCTCGTTTCTCGAGAAATCCGACCGCCAGCTTTCTTTCCCACCGCGCTTTGGAGAACAAAACAGCGACATATACGGCCAAAAACTGGGCTATTCGGATGAAGAGCTTGGCCTTCTCAAAGAAAAGGGAATCATCTGAGTATAGGTAAAACCAGACCAAATGAAAAACTGAGGACATTAAAAAACTTTATCCAAATCGTAAATATTTTTGTCCTCAACGGCTTTAGGTATTCACGATGAAAAAACGGGCAGAATTAAACAATCTGGATCTCGGGCCGTTACAGGCGTTTCAGGAACGCAAATCATTAGGTGAACATGTTTTTGAAAGCCTGAAACAGGCAATTGTCAGAGGTAAAATTTCCTCCGGCGAATGGCTGGTCGAGAGCCATATTGCCGAAACGCTTGGTATCAGTCGAACCCCGGTGCGGGAAGCCTTTCACAAACTCGAGCGCGAACAGCTGATTGAACGTCAGCCCCGGGGCGGATTTACGGTTCTGGGTTTAAACCGCGAAGACATCGAAGAGACTTTTGGGATTCGCAGTGTACTGGAGGGTTACGCTGCCCACCTGGCGGCTGTCAAGCATGAAACCCAGGAGTTGGACATGCTTGAACAAAAGATCGAAGAATTTCAAAAAGCGCTGGACCGCGAAAAAATGAATCTGCTGCCAGCCATTAATACTGAATTTCACGATCTGCTTTACGGACTGAGCAAAAGCCCGAAGCTGATTAACATGATTAATGGCCTTAAAGACCAGATTTACCGATACCGGGAGATGATTCTCAAAGAAAGCAAATATGCATCGACCAGCAACCTGGATCACAAAAAAATGTTGCAAACCATTCGCAATCGCGATGCCGAGGGCGCAGAGCAACTGGTCAGAGAGCACATATTAAGAGGGCAGGCGATGGTGTTGCAGGCCTATGACCGGCAGCGGCTGGATTAATTGGATCAATCATAAAAGGACACTGGTTATGACCACAAAAAAAATAAAAGTTCTGATCGGCAAACCCGGGCTGGATGGACATGATCGTGGCGCCAAGGTAACTGCCCTGGCCTTGAGAGATGCCGGCATGGAAGTTATATACACCGGCCTGCACCAAACTGTTGAGCAAATTGTCCGAGCAGCCGTGCAGGAAGCAGTCGATGTGGTCGGGCTGAGCATTATGTCCGGTGCCCATTTGCCGATTTGCCAGAAGCTTTTGGAGATGATGAAAGCGGAAGGAATTGAGGAAATTCCGGTTGTGGTCGGTGGCGTCATCCCCAAGCAGGATATACCCAAATTAAACGAACTGGGCATTGCCGGTGTTTTTCCGGGTGGAACGACTTTTGATCAGATTATCGACAGTATTCGTGAAATTGTTAAATCATAAAAGCGTTGGAATAGTGCCTAACAGAATTATTTGAGGAGTGAAAATGGGCGTTGCAAAATACATTAAAAATGAAAAAGATGCGATAAAAGAGGTCATCTACCAGTCGGGCATTAAAGTTAAACCGGTATACACTCCCAAGGATCTCGAAGATGTCGGATTTGATTATGGCAGCGATCTGGGAGATCCCGGTGAATACCCGTTTACACGCAACCTGCACCCGCAGGGTTATCGTTCCCGGGCGTGGACGACCCGGCAGTACACCGGGTTTGGTACACCGCAGGAAACCAACGAACGTTTTAAACTGATGATTTCTCACGGTCAGACCGGCTTAAACGTCGCCTTCGACTTGCCCACCCAGATGGGTTACGACTCAGACGACCCAATGGCTCTGGGTGAGGTCGGCCGTGTGGGCATGGTCATTGATTCACTGCGTGATTTTGAAATCGCCTTTGAGGGCATACCGCTGGATCGGATTGGATCGGGTCTAACTATTAATGCCGTGGCCTCCATTATGCTGGCTATGTATCAGGCTACCGCCGAAAAATTCGGCTATGCCAAAGAGAAAATCAGCGCCACTCCCCAGAACGATATTCTCAAAGAAATGATCGGCCGCGGGGCCTGGATATTTCCGGTCGAGCAGGCCGTGCGTCTGGTGGGGGACAGCATCGAATATTCAGTCAAGGCGCTTCCGCGCTGTAATCCGGTCAGTATTTGCGGCTATCATATCCGTGAATCGGGAGCGAATCCAGCTCAGGAAATTGCCTGTGCTTTTGAAATCGCCAAGGCCTATATTGAGAATGTGCAATCCCGCGGTTTGGCGGTTGAGGATTTTGTGGGACGGTTTTCATTTAATCTGAACGTTTTTGGCAATCTGTGGGAACAAATTGCCAAATTTCGAGCCGCACGCAAACTCTGGGCCAAGATGTTGAAAGAAGAATACGGCGTGCAGGAAAAGAAAAAGCTTTTTCTCAGGGGACTTTTCGGCGGCGGCGGCAGTGGTCTGACCAAGGAGCAGCCGGAAAATAATATCATGCGCGGGGCCTTTTATGCTCTAGGCGCAGCGCTGAGCGGTGCCCAGACCACCGCTCTGTGTTCCTTTGATGAAGCCTATACGATACCCACGCCCCGGGCGGCATTATTGTCATTGCGTACGCTTGAGATTTTGATGGACGAGGTCGGCTTACGTGATACTGTCGATCCATTGGCAGGCTCTTATTTTATTGAAACCCTGACCAAACAGATGGAGGCCAAAATCCAGGATGAAATGAAGCAGATACAGGATGCCGGCGGGATGGTGCATGCGGTGGCCACCGGCTTTATCCAGCGAAAAGTGGCCCAGCAGGCTTATGAATATGAAAGCGGCATTCAAAAGGGCGAGTATATTAAAGTCGGTGTCAACAAATATGCAGAAGGCAGCGAAGGGCAAACCGATGTGGATCTTCATGAGTACAATGAGCAAGGGGTCGATACACAGGTTGCCAGCCTCAAAGAGCTTCGCAGGACCCGGGATAATCGTGAAGTTCAGCGCCTGCTGAAAGATCTGGAAACCGCGGCACGCGATGGGAAAAATGTAATGCCGTCTTTGGTTGACTGTTGCCGGGCCTATGCGACCGTGGGAGAAATGGCCGGCATATTTCGAGAGGTTTTTGGGGAGTGGCAAGAACCGAGCATTTTTTGAATGCGGAAGTGGGAATGCGGAAGTGGGAATGCGGAGTGCGGAAGGAGGAAGTGGGAAGGCGGAATGCGGAATT
>CAZJHF010000237.1:0-6421 GCA_964545505.1 uncultured Desulfobacterales bacterium
AGCGTCTGAAGCAGACAGCCGGCTATCTGAGCGGTGGAGAGCAGCAGATGCTGGCCATCAGCCGGGCGCTTTTGGCTCAGCCCCGGCTGATGATGCTTGACGAACCCTCCATGGGCCTGGCACCTTTGCTGGTCGATGAAATTTTTGAGATCATTCGCCAGATCAACCAGAACGAGGGCACCACCATGCTGCTGGTTGAACAAAACGCCCAGATGGCCCTGGAGATCAGCTCTTACGGTTATATCATGGAAAATGGCCGGGTGGTTCTGGACGGCCCGGTGGAAATTTTGCTCAACGATCGTGACGTGCAGGAATTTTACATGGGCGTGGGGCACAGCGACGGCAAGACCAGTTACCGCGACGTCAAGCACTATAAGCGGAGGAAACGATGGCTGAGCTGAGCGGGAAAACGCTGATGCAGTCTTTCCGCGAGCGTGTTGCCGAGCGCGGCGAGCAGATCGCCCTCAGAGAAAAGGATTTTGGTATCTGGCAAAGCGTCACCTGGGATCAATACCAATCGCATGTGAAAAGCTTTGCGCTGGGGCTTGTGCGATTGGGGTTCAAACGGGGCGAACACTTATCGATCATCAGTGAAAATTGCTGCGAGTGGTTGTATGCCTGTTTGGGCAGCATCAGCCTGGGCGGCGTTACCCTGGGCGTATACCCTACCAGTCCGTATCCGGAAGTCCATTATGTCGTCAAGCACTCCGATTCGGTCTTTGTGGTCTGCGAGGATCAGGAGCAGACCGACAAGGTTTTAGAAGTTTTGCATGACCTTCCAAAGCTTAAAAAGATCATCGTCAAAGACATGAAGGGGTTGCGAAACTATCCCAAAGACAACATCATTTCCTTTAAATCCGTAGAGGTGCTGGGCCGGGAACTGGCCGGGGAGCAGCCGGATCTTTTTGAGCGCGAGGTGCAAAAAGGCCAGACCGAGGATGTGTGCATGATGATTTACACTTCGGGCACCACCGGTCTGCCAAAGGGGGCCATGGTTAACCACCGCAACATAGAAGCCACTACCCTGGCGACATCCGCAGCGCTGCAAGCGGATGAAAAAGACAGCGCGGTGTCCTATCTGCCGCTTTGCCATGTCGCCGAGCAAATATTTAGCCTGTATCTACCAATACACCTGGGTATCACGGTCAATTTTGCCGAAAGTGTGGCCACCATCCAGAGCGATCTCAGAGAAATTGCACCGACTATTTTTTTGGGTGTTCCCCGTATCTGGGAAAAGCTTCAAAGCTCCATTACCGTCAAAATCAAAGATTCCAGCTGGCTCAAACGCTGGCTCTTTAAGCAGTGCATGACAATTGGCTACCGGATCTGTGACCGGCGACTGGTGAAAAGGAAAATCGGTTTGGGCCTGAAGCTGGGCTGGTGGGCTGGTTACGGGCTGATGTTTCGGGCGCTGCAAAACTATGTGGGGCTTCGAAAAGTGCGCCTGTGTTTTTCAGCGGCGGCCAAGGTCAGCCCGGAAGTGCTGCGTTTTTTTCACGCTATCGGCATACAGGCCAAGGAAGGCTACGGCATGACCGAATGCACCGGGCTTTCATTTATCCATATGGGCAATGATATCAAGCTGGGCACAGTGGGCAAGCCGATCAATTGCATCGCCTATCAGATCGGTCCGGATGGGGAGCTGATGAAGCGCGGGCCGAGTATCTTTACCGGCTATTACAAAAACCCCGAGGCTACTGAAAATGCAATTGTGGATGGATGGCTTTTAACGGGTGATATAGCCGAGGTTGACGACGACGGGCACCTGTCCATCGTGGACCGTAAAAAAGATATTCTGATTACTTCCGGGGGTAAAAATATCGCGCCGTCCCTGCTGGAAAACGAGTTAAAAGTCAGCCCGTACATCAAGGAAGCCATTGTGCTGGGCGATGGAAAAAAATTTGTTTCCGCCCTGATTCAAATCGACTTTGAAAATACAGGCAAGTGGGCGACCGATAAACGCCTGCCGTATACCAATTTTAAATCATTGGCCAATCTGCCAGAGGTCCGCAGCATGATTCAGCAGGAAGTGGACCACGTCAACGAGCGCTTTGCCCGGGTGGAGAATGTCCGCAAGTTTTTACTTCTGAGCAAGGAGCTCGATCATGACGACGATGAGATGACGGCAACCATGAAGGTCAGACGCGCCAACATCTATGAAAAATTTGCCAAAGAGATCGAGCAAATTTACGGAAAGGAAGAATCCAGCATTTAAATTGCATAAAACTATCCACAGGTGTCTACAATTTTACTCATTTCTGGCCGACCCGCCATATGCTAATTGCATAACTATTTTAAAATATTTTAAATATTGAGAAGCAGGTTTCAGCATGGAATTTGCATCCTGAAAATATGTCCCTAGACAAATGTCAAATTTGAACCAGTCGAAATTTTTTATAAGGAGGCAACATGAAAAGAATTGGGCTGCTCACATTTTTATTGGTTTGTCTGCCGTCTATCCTGTTGGCACAGGAAAAACCCGCACCCGCAGAAGCCAAGAAAGTCATCGATTACTACTATCAGGGGAAAGGTCTGGGCGCTGTCCTGGTGGAGCACAAATTATGTTCCCAGATGTATGAAGAAGGTCCTTATAAATACGAATGCCAGGAAGTGGTCACCGGGGGGCAAATCGAAATGGACCGGGAAGTATTTTTATGGATGAATTTCCTGGTGCCTGCCGGGGACAAACCCGATATCATCATTCATTTCAAACGCAATAACAAAGTTCGCAGCGTCAGCAACCTTGAGCTTCCCGGTTCCATCCGCTATCGAACCTGGAAAAAAATCCCAACTGAACGCCTGGGTGACTGGCAGGTTAGCATTATTCAGGAGCTGCCGGATACCGATGTAAATTTGGGAGAGATCCAATATTCGGTGGTTGAAGCCGGCCAGTAATATCAGTTGCCCGGCACTCACGGTTCGACGTGCGGGCAAAATTTATTTTACTTTGATGGCGACCATCGTTACATCATCATGCGGCTCTTCGGATTGGACGAACTCCTCGAGCCGCAAGTTGATACGTTCAACGATCTTTTCGGCTGGAAAATGAGCACTTTCTTTGAGGGCTGATTCCAGGCGGGATTGGTCGAACAGGTGGTGGCTGGAATTCATGGCTTCGGTGATGCCGTCGGAATAAAGCAGCAGCACATCCCCGCTTTTAGCCGGAATGGATTTTTCCTCTAGGCATGACGAAAACCCTATATCCTTATCAATTCCAAGGCACACGCCTTTAGTTTTCAAAGGCTCGATTGTTTGGGTCTGTGAGGAGTAATACAGCGGCCAGTTGTGCCCGGCACGTGCAATCGTTAAGGAATTTTCCCCGGATTCGAAAAATGCGATGACCGCCGTAATAAAGTCCCCTTCGCGCAGGCGTCTGCAGATAAGCTGATTCAAGCTATTTAAGATATTCGCGGGCGAGGTGCTCTGCTCCGAGAGGGATTCAAACATACTCTGAATGTGGGCGGCATACAGCGCCGCTGGTATGCCTTTGCCGGCGACATCGCCAACGATGCTCAGCATCTGGTTGTCATTGCGCTTGACCACGTTGAAAAAATCACCCCCCACGATTTTAGCGGGCTTTGAGGAGAAAGATAGTGACAGCCCGGGAATTTCCGGCAGTTGTTTGGGCTCTAAACTGACCTGGATTTCGCGTGCAATTTCCAGCTCATCCCGCGTGGTCAGTTTGTCGGCCAGCTCCAATGCCAGCAGCAAATTCAAGATAACAAAAGCGCACAGGAGCCATAATCCTTTTGCCGCAATCATTCCCAGCACAAAACCGCAGAAGCTGAGGCCGTAAAAAAATCGGCGGGCCGGTGTCAGCTGCATCAAAAAGCTCATAAAGATTTCTTTAAAGACGCTGATTTTTGTTTTTAACGATTTCCTTTCAGGTGGGCTGTCCTTGAGTTCCGTTTTTTCCTTGTAATAGGTTAAGGCCTCCAGCGCATCTTTGTGGAGCATCCGCTCGATTTCCTTGCGGCTCATCCCGGTGGTGTATAATTGAAAAAAATCCTGGGCTTTTTTGATTTTACCTCTAAAATATGATTTTATGCGATTGGTGCCCATGGGTAAATCCCTGATAGAGAATTGCCTTCGCGTGCCGAAAACGCTGACGATTGGCAGTTTTTGTCAGCGTGATCAAAAAATACCCGAGTTTGACTGTTTTATCAAGCACAATTCAGGTCCGACGGCATTTCCGGCAAGCCGCCCGCTAAAAAAAGCGGGTGATTAAAATGTGGAGAGCGTATGACCGTATTTCTATATATCGTTTCCCTATTGCTTGCAGCCTTGATGGGCTTTGCAGTCCACCGCGCCGGTCTTTGCATGGTTAAAACCGTTGCCGAAATGCTCAGTACCCGCAGGGCATTTATGATGGCGACCATGCTGAAGGCCGTGTTATGGGTTATGGCCATTTCAATGCCCATTTTGTTGTTTTTGCCGGAAATAGCGGCACCGAATCGCAGCTATGCCGTATCCTTTGCGGCGACTGCCGGTGGTTTTCTGTTTGGTATGGGTGCGGCGACAAACGGCGGATGTGCTTTTTCAACCCTCGGGCGCCTGGCCAATGGCAACCTCTGGATGTTGACCACCCTTTTAGGCTTTTGTTTCGGAGTCGCCGGTTTTTCCATCATATTTCCGATGACAGAACCCGGTGTTGCCATAATGCCTTTGCTTTTTAAGGCACCCAAACCGCTGATCGGGGTGATTCTTTTATTATTATGGTTCTATTTAGGATGGGAACTCGTTCGTCTGTGGCGGTCAAGGGAGAAATCCGGTAGCTGGGCGCAATTGTTTTTTGCCAGGCATTATCGCCTCTCGACAGGAGCCCTATTATTAGGGATCAGCGGCGGTATGCTTTATGCACTTTATGAAGCCTGGACGTATACCAACGCGCTCAAACGCCAGGTACAGTCACTGTGGCTGCCGGTCGAGCAATCGCTGACCATCAATCTACTTTTATTCCTGGCATTGTTCAGCGGCATGCTTTTATCCGCCTGGCAGCGCGGCAGTTTTAGACTGAGATGGCATCGCAGTATGACCTGGCCGCGTCATTTTATCGGCGGTTTATTCATGGGTGCGGGAAGCGTATTGATTCCCGGTGGAAATGATACTTTGATCCTTAAAAGTCTGCCCGGTTTATCCCCGCACGCGATGCCAGCCGCTTTTGCTTTGCTTTGCGGGGTTGGCGTCACTTTGCTAATTATACGGCTTTTCACCGGAAAACCGTTTAAGGTTGATTGTACCGATGATGTCTGTCGAACTGAAAATTGAGGAGATGTCGCAGGCAGCCAGACTGAAAAAAGGCGCAAGTCACCCTGCGCCCCGCGAGATCGTTTTAAAAAAGAGAAAGTAAGGATGGGTCGTAACGTTTAGCAGTCTATCCTGCAAGTCGGCAAAAATGCCGCTCAACCTTGCAAAAAAAGAGATTTAAATCTTATGATTTACCCGATAGGTTTTTAAATTCTTTTGCGAATTTTTGAAATTCTGCGTCCAGCTTATCTAAAACCTGGGGCGTGATCTCACTGCCCATATCAATTTTCATCTGGGTCCATTTGTCATCATAGGACTTTAATTTTGTCTCTAATTCAGCCTTCTGGCCATCTTCGGCTTTGGTGTATTCTTGCACCGTCGCACCAAATTCATGAATAAATGCAGTCATTTGCTGCTTTTCCTGTGAATCTCCACAGCCAGCGAGAAAGAAGAGCCCCGCAATCGCCGCCAATACCACCACATAAGACAGGTTCGATTTGATTTTTAGCATTTAAAACCTCCGACAATTATTTAATAGATGTAACGGCGCTGAATCATATTCAACGAGTACAAGCAGTCTGAACGATTAGAATTGGCTCTAATCTATATAGAATAAAATCCAAGAAATCAACTAATAATTGAAACCATCTTTTTTGCCGGTTTCTTTCCAACTGCGATAGGCGTTTATCTCACCCTTAAGAGAGCTCATAATGGTGGTTAGTACCGCCAGGTCATCTAAATATCCAACCAGGGGAATGAAATCCGGAATCAGATCGGCGGGCAGAATGAAATAAAGCAATCCGCCGCCGATCATGGCCACATTGGCGGTGTGAAGTTTGTAATTGCCCTTGACCGAGTCTTTGAAAAGCGCATATAGCTCACGCACATTTTCAAGGACCTTTTTTAAGGAAGGATAGGCCTTGTTCATCTTATTGCGTATGGCCTCATCGTTTATAAATTCACTGTAATCCTTACCCCGCGTAAATCTCAGCATGCGATCGTAATTTTTGCGCCGTTCAGCATCGCCCAGTATTTGGTAGGCCTGATTGAGCACCTTGGTCTTTTCTTCCGCCTCCGCAACACGGCCCGGATTTTTATCCGGGTGCCAGTGCTTGACCTGATCAAGATAGGCCTGTTTGACTTCACGGGGCTCGGCTTTGAGGTCGATTTCCAG
>CAZJHF010000238.1:0-6410 GCA_964545505.1 uncultured Desulfobacterales bacterium
CCTTTAAAGGATATGGAAATTGGAAAACTGCTGCAGGATTTGCTGCAATTAACGATGCGGTTTCGGCTGCGACTGCCGCCCGATATATTCCTGATGATTAAGGCCTTGAGCTCCGTTGAAGGTGTCGGCCGGACGCTGGACCCGGAGTTTGATCTGATTGCGCATGCCAGCCCTTTTATTAAGCAGGTTAAGCTGGAGCGTTTTGGTCCCAAAAGGATTTCCACTGATGTATTTGATATGATGTCGCGGTTGCTTCAATTTCTTCAGCAGTTTCCAAAGGATTTGATGGATCTAGCCGGCATGATCCGACAGCAAAGGCTCAGTTTTCAACTCGAACACAAGGGGCTTGAAACCTTGCTGGCCACCCAGGATCAGACCAGCAACCGCATGGCATTTGCCATCATCATTGCGGCCCTGATCATTGGGTCGGCCTTGATTGTAATATCTGAAATTCCGCCCCTTGTTTTCGGCATTTCATTGATTGGCATCATCGGATATTTGGTTGCCGCTATAATGGGGCTCTGGCTGCTGCTGGCAATCATTAAAAAAGGAAGGCTGTGAAGAACTGTGGCCTAGCAAAATTTGGCCCCCACGCCAAATCTGCGGGTCGCACGATACCGGTCCAATAATGTGCGCCGGGTGACTTGAGCGAGATGACCATTTGTTTTACGGCTAAAAGGCAGGCCGTTGGTATTAATCAGAATTTTGTGGCCCGGCCGATGGGCATAAGCGGATTCAAAATACAGGCCGCTTTTGCTGTAGTTATGCAGGGTACCCGGATAACGAAACCCCGTGCGCCTGTCTTTAAGCGTAATCGGGGTTTTACAATCGATGCGCCTGCTTCTTTTCTTTAAGGAACGGCCAGCCATTTGGCACCTATCTTTGTAGCATTCGGATTGGATTATTTTCACCTTAAAATGTAAGACTGTTCGAACCGGTGTCAAAGGCAATTTTTCAACAATTTCTCCTCAAATGCTTAGTTTCAGAAATCATTTTTAAAAGCCGGGTTCAAATTTTTAATATTCTGCCGCATGACACTCAAAAAATCTCCCTTATCCGGTGTATTGGCGCAGGGATGAAAAACCAGGCTGTCAGTGCCAATTGCTTGCAACCGTTCAGTCGATTCCTTCATCGGTTTTCTCTCCCAGATCATCCATTTCGCCGGGTGCTCTTTCATAATGCGATTCAATTCCATCATCTGCTCATTCGTCGGAATTTCATCGGGTTCCCAGTGTACGCTTTTAATATCCAGTCCATAGCGGCGAGCAAAATAGTCGTACACGGGATGTGACACCACCAGCGGTCGCGATGGGTCTTTCGAAACCAGTGTCTTTAAGTCCTGGTCGAGTTTCAGTAAATCCTGTTTGAGCTTTTGGTAGTTCTTCTGAAACGCATCCTTCAATTCGGGCCTTTTACGACCCAATGCCTCTGCAATGGCCTCAGCCTGCCTGACCGCCAGGTTGAAGTCGATCCATGTCGTGAAAGCGAGAGATTCATGGACATGCTCGCCTTCTGATCCATGGGAGTGGGTCAGAATCTCGGGAGCCTCTATGTATTGGCCTTTGAAACCGGCAGAGGTGTTAACCATCCTGAATCGCGGCAACGTCGCCTTGTTGATCCACCTGGCATAACCGGCACCATTAAGCAGGATAAGATCCGCCTGCTGATAGTCTGAAATCGTTTTTACATCCGGCATCCAATAAGCCGGGTCAACATCTGCCGGAGCCGGAAACACAACCTTGACGTGCTCCCCTCCGATCCGTTCTGCGAAATATTGCAACGGATAGTTCACCACGTAAACGGTGAGCTTGCCGGAATCATTGCTACCCGCCCAAGAAGCAGAGGCCAAAAGTGCTACGGTAAAAACGACACAGAAAATAGAAAAGAAGCATCGGTTTCTATCACATATTGAAAACCACCTAACTTGCATTTTTATTGCTTCCTTAATTTATGCGATCCAAAATCCAGAGCGTTATCTTATAAACAACATTCGTACGAGATCATTTGAAAACTGATTCACCATCCATATCAAAGCGCCGCAAAACACTGCGCTCATGATGGCAATAATGAAAATCTCCGCAGCCAGAAGCCGGACGATGGTCGCCCGGCGACACCCGAGTTTGAAAATGGTTTGAATTTCCCGCTGCCGCAGCCTCAGCGATAGGGCAAACACCAAGATAATGGCCAGAATTGTTGCCAGAGCAACCACCGAAATGACCGCATCCAATACATTCTTGATCCGGAAAATGTTTTGCAGCAGGCCGTCGATGACATCCGCCGGCCTGACAACTTGCCGGGTTTGCTCTCGCTTAAGGTATCGCCCCCGCAGAATCGTACCGGACTTATCGTCCCGCGGTACGGCAAGCACAGCGGTTAGGGGGTAATGTGAGAGGTCACCGTGAAAGTGAAATGCGTCGATGTTCTTTTCCGTGATTTCAGTGTGTTGGTAGAGCTTGGCCGTGGCGGCCACGTTTTTACCTGTCCTTTTGAGAACCAGCGTGGGGTCCTGAAGTTTGGTCACATCCACGTGGCCGTGCCCCAGCCCCTGAATTACCCAGGCAGTTTTCAGATCCACAAAAACAGACAGGTCATCGGACGTGTGCGATTTTGTGAGTACGCCTACCACTTTCATTTTGAGGGGATAAACGCCAGCCAGATCGAATAGCGTCTCGGGAGACGATACCAGACTATCTCCCGGTTTAAGTCCGAGGCTTTCAGCTACCCTGGCTCCCAGCACACAATCTCCCAGTATAGCGAGTTGTCTGCCTTCGGCGATTCTCAAATTGCGGAAGTCAAAGTAATCCAGGGTTGTCCCCACGATGGGATTTCGCCTGGCTTGAAAACGGACATATAAAGGTATGGGCTGAGCCAGCTTGCTGTCCATCACTCGATTTGCGGACTCCATGGTTATGAGCTCTGGCACCTCGTCATCGAAATAGAGGGTATTCATCACCAGATCAAGAGCGCTGCCTTTGGCGCCGATAACCAGTGGTGTCGAAACCGCCCTCGACATAAGCTGTTTCTCGCTCTCATTCAATAAGAGCTCCAATGCCATAGGGAGAAAAGATATCAATGTGATGCAGGCCACCAGAGTAGCTGTTTTAACCTTGTTAAAGCGAATGTATTTCCAGGCAATATTGAGACTGTCGATCATACAGCCGCCTTATTTTTAAATTCTTGAAAATTGACGATCTGATCAAAGTGTTTCAGCAATTCATGGTCATGTGTCACAGCAACCAGAGTAGCATTATAATCGCTGACAGCTTTGAATAGAAGATCCAGGATGAGGATTTTGTTATCCGGGTCCAGATTGCCGGTCGCTTCATCGGCTAAAATAAGTCGGGGTTGTGGTAACAGCGCCCGGCAGATGGCAACGCGTTGTTTTTCACCGTGAGAGAGGTCATTGGGTTTCCGTTTTAATTTGTCGCCGATACCCATATCTTGTGTGAGGGACTCAGCTCGGTCGCGTACTGCTTTATCCAGCTTGAGGGCACCGGTAATACGATAGGGATGTAAAACATTGTCAAAAACATTAAGATAATCAAGAAGTTCAAAATCCTGAAACACAAAGCCGATGTTGGTAATCCGGAAATCACGTCGCTCTAGATCGCCAAGAGTGCTTACCTGCGCGTCATCCACACTAACGGTACCATTTTGTGGTGTCATGATGCCGGCAATCAGATTCAGGAGAGTGGTTTTGCCGGAACCGCTAGGCCCGATGACGGCAACTTTTTCCCCTCCGGAAACCTGAAAATCGGGAATATTCAATTTAAATTCTCCGTTAGGATAGCAAAATTCTAGTGTTTGAATGGTTATCATCGGTGTCGGTTCCGGGTTCAAGGGTTCCGCCGTTGGCGCTTCAAGTGACAACACTGGCAATTCTGAAAGCTGACATCTCAATTTTTAAGGATTGATTAAATTATTTCGCTTTTTGTGCGTACGAATCGATGCGTTGCTCATCCAGCAGTTCCAAACCGGTGATCTTCCAGGCCCCGGCCACCGGCTTCATGGTGATATTGGCCTCGTACTGGTTTTTACGTACGTGAATATGGCCCCAGTGCCCGACCGTGCCGGTGGCGGTCCACTTGGCGTGAAACAACCGGCCCAGGGGATGATCAGCGTATGGTTTAACATCGATTTCCAGGATCTCCACCTCTTTGACCCGGGCGCGCGCACCGCCGGCCTGGGTCACCACCAGGGATTTCCGATTTTGCAAGTAGATCTCAGAAAGTAAATCCCCGCTGACGCTTGTCGCCAGCCGGTCGTAAACGTCTTCTTCTTCCCGGAAATCAAAGGAGCGATAGATGTTTTTCAACAGGCTGCTCAAAGCGGCGACCGCATCCTCGTCTGTCATCTGCGGTGCCAGGGCTGCTGGTTTGGCGACAGCCACTTTGAAAAAAGGATAAAGAATCACACTTCCCGCAATCAACGCCACTGCCAATCCCATATGAATACCGATCGATCCAGCCTTCTTTCTGCGTTTGACGATCTGCCATCCCAGTGGTAATAAGGCCAGCAGGCACAGAGCACTGGCAAGCGGTATTTTCATTGTCGTGAGTGCATCGTTTACTTTGATTTTTGCAACGGTGGGCATCTGATATGTTTTTAGAAAATTTGTCCAGGTGAGCACGTTGTCACTGGGCGTCAGGTAAGAAGGAAAGGGACCGGCCGGATCGATGGCATTGGCCGGAACTTTCCGGATGCGGTCTGACCACAGATCCCATTGGTTTGTGACTTGCCGCGGAATTCCGTCCGTCAGGTAGGTAATAATTACGCCTACCATGGCGGTGTTGATCGGCAAGCGCTCGGGCTCGACCAGGAAGGTGGAGCCGGTCATAGAATATTTGACAAAGGCGGTACGGTCGAGGATCGGCCGCAACTGTTTTCCATCGATCAGGGTCTTGTCCCGTTTCAGGAAAAACGCACCCACCTGCTTTTTCAACTGCTCGTTTTCGTCGGTTTCGATATATTCATCGCCACGCAGGCCGAGGTCAATCCAGGCTTCAAGATCCTTTACCCGTGCTAAAATCTCATGCCGCACCTCATAGGGTTCGATGTAGAGAAAGGACATAACGCTGCCGCGCTGCCAGCGTTTGAGGGCCTTATTGTCAAACTGTGAATACCAGGGATCCGTCCAATCCAGCGTCAGCGTCGACGACCCTGACAGAAATCTGAAATCATTGATCAGCACGCCCTTGTGGTAGGTGATGAAACCGATGGGCACTTTAGTTAATTTCGTTTTTTCATCCAGCGGCGGAATGATGGTCAACGTGCCGGGTTTTTCAGTGAAGGGATAAACAAGTTCGGCATAGAGCACCCGCTTGTCCTCAGGAGGACCCGCGATGGGTTGGCCGGTATAAGGATTAATCTTCCATGAAATCGGAGAGGGGCGGACCTTGCGAAAGCGTGGTTCTATAAGCTTTAATGCGGCCTGGAGCGTCTGCCCGTTATCTACGAGGATCTGCAGGTCCTTGTTGGAAAACTGCTTCAGGCGCTCTTCAATTGTTGCCCTTTTAATCTTGGTGCCGGCAAAGAATTCATCTGGAATGAGCCGGTCAAAGGTCGCCAAATCGTTTACAAAAATCTCAAGTTCGATCTTGACATGATCATCATTGATGTAGATTTCGATAATATTGGGTGCATTCTGAGCACCGGAAAGATTGATCCAGTCCGCCTTAACTGAAGGTGTGTTTATCAGAGCAAAAGCGATCAGCGGTAGCAGGATTTTTTTTAGATAATTCATCGATCTGGTTGGGATAAAAGAGCGCTTTTGATTGCATCACGCATTCTTGTAAATGATCTTTTGGGGAAAGATACCCCGGTACGATGCATAAAATTTTACGGCACTCGAATGGTATTGCCGTCTCTACACCTGGCGTGATTGTCACCATGAGTCCGATCTCCAGATCGTACTTTATAGCTATACGTAATTCTGCCGGTTTGACTTTTGATTTTTACGCTTTGCCCCGCCTTAATCCAGCCTTCGAATATCTTATCCTGATCGTTTCCCGCATCATCTTTATCTTGGACATACAAACGTACATCCTCTGTACCGGCCTTGAGCACACAGGTTTTATTATCTGCTACGGCATCAACAATTGGGAAAACACTGGTGGCGAATATAGCCGAAATTGCTAATAAAATTATATATCTGTGCTTCATTACATCCTCCTCAATATTAACGTATCGACAGTTGCATTCTAGATATGGTTTCCATTTCCTGATGTAAAAGGAAAGTAAGACATGGTGTTGCAAACAACAAGAATTAAATACCCGGCACAAATTGTTGAAAGACCGCCATACTTAAAATCTGTACTGCAAATTCGCTCCGATGATAAATAACCAATTGCTATCAAATTCGCCTTTAAAACGCGCGCCCTGGGCGGTCTGATCGACTTCTCCATCACCGA
>CAZJHF010000239.1:0-6388 GCA_964545505.1 uncultured Desulfobacterales bacterium
GTGTTCATGTTGATCGTGCCCCGATTTGTTTCAGAACGAATCAAACGAATGGCCGGAGCTATCACATCAGCTGCCAGCAGCGGATCTCCTTCGCATCCCTGCCCGAAACTGACCACACTGTTTTTAACCCGCTTTATATGCGCTAAGGCCACTTCCGCTATTTCTTCCGCGGACGGGGTAAAACCGATGCGGTCCTGACTGTGGGGAATATGGCTGTGTTTTTGTAAAGACAGGCAGCCCAGGCAGCGGGCATTGCAGTGTTTAGCAGTGGGCAGGGGCGCTTCGTAGCGGCTTAGAAAAAAATTTTTAGCCGCCGGGCATCCAAACTGCAGAGCGCATTTTTCAAGATGAGCTCTGAGACGATTGTCGGGCATCTGCCGGCGCATCAGCTCAATGCCGGCGGCAACATCTTCCGGTTGCATCAAGCGCAGGTCCTGGCGCTTTTCCCGATCCACCCGTATCACCGCAGATCGAAATTTCCCCCGGTGCCAGCCTACAGCACCATAGGAAAATAGCGGCAGCGCCAGCGCTTCCGGGGTTTCAACAAAAGCGCCCAGATGCGAAATAACATAACCCGGGGAATTAAATGCAGTCACCGGATATAAGGCCTGACCGGGCGCATGCGGGTTCTCATTTACGGTTTCAATACGACCCGATTGCAAATTCAACAAAACAGGCCGGCGCTGCGGCAGGTACATCAATTCGCTGCCAAACGGCATATTCCGGGTATTGTTCGACGTCAGCGGTATGGGTGTTTCCCCGCCTGCCCCCACGGCGGCATAATCTTCAAGCTCAAAAATTTCTCCGGCCAAATTCGCGACCAGCGCCTTTAACAAAACTTTTTTCACATTAGCCTTTAGGAATTCTGGTATCTTAACAACCCGATGGTTTCTCAATAAACACCGGGCAGGCGTTAAAAGTTAAACCGGCAGGCCTGTCACCGGCCGCCGGCCTTCGTGAAACGGGATTCGTCCGTTCAATTGGGAAATCATGCGATTTTTATGCATCACCGGCCAACGGGATAACGGACTTAACGGGCTCAACGGGTTAACGTTTTATATACATAACGCATCTGGAGGTGCGCCCATCCACTTTCAGCCTGAACGGTTTGTCGAGCCGGACGTGGGCTACATGGGCCGTTTCGTTGGTCACCGGCTGGGCGGTCAACCAGTCCCAATCGATAAAATCGGAATCTCTGTCCAAAACGGTCGCATAGGTAATGCCTAAAGTGGTGATATTGTGAAAAAAATGCGACCCCTGGGACGGATCGGCCGTTAATTTCTCTGAATCGGTCTCAACCATAGCCCCGACCCCGCAAATTTCAGCCCAGCTCACCGGGATCCCCAACCAGCGATCCGCCGAGCCCCATCGGCCGGGGCCAACCAGCAGGTATTTGCGGGATTCATTTAGCAGGCCGGCGTTTAGCTCACTGATTTCCCGGGCGATTTGCGGGGTCATGGCCGGATCAAATTCATCAGGCTTTACATAAAGGATGTCGGCCATATCCTTTTTTTCGGCGTTGCCCAGTGCATGCGATGAGACACAAAACGAACGGGCGATTTCATCAGAGCTGATTTCAACTTGAAGCAGATCCGCACGGGCTGTCATTGGCCTAAGCTGCAAAAATGCAAATTCCGATTTTCCTTCCTGATTCTGAGACATATTAATTGAAAATTCGAGCTCCACCGGACAGCCCATTCCCTCCTGGCCTAAATCCAACGCTTCGGCCAGTATTTCAGCCAGTGGAAATTGGCCGTATTTTAAAACCTGCGCAAAGGTCAGTACGCGATAGCCGGGCATGTGGGCCGAATCCCGGATGCGATGCTCTTCAGGTATGTAGGTGCTGGCTAACAGTTTTACCGGCGCTTCCTCATCGGCATCGCTGATGTCCCTTTTGGCGAGATTGGCATCCTCCAGAATGCCCACTTCCGGAGCGTCCCCACCCATATTCAAGGCATAAAAAAACTGTTGCGCGTTTTCCAGAATGTCATCGACGGTGGAACGCTGCGGCAACAATTGCGGGTATTTTGGAGAAAAGCGCAGGGCTTTTTCACCTTCCATAACCGTCTTGCCCAAACCCAGCGCTACCGTCGCGATACCTTCTTCGGGCTTCATTTTGGCAAAGGGGTAATAATTATGCGACTGGGCGACACCGGATATGGTCGGATAAAAATACTGACCGTATTGCTCTCCGACCAGTTGCTGGATGATGACGGCCATTTTTTCTTCTTCGGTGCGGTGGCCAACGCGTTTCGAGAATGCCTTGGGATCCCTGAAATAAGTTGATGCGTAAACCAGTTTGATGGCGTCGATCAACTGACCCAGCCGGTTATCGAGATCCGCATGATCATTGGGAAGCATATAAGTTCGATACAAACCCGCGTAAGCACGGAATTGGGCATCCTCCAGCAAACTCGAGGAGCGAACTGCCAGTGGATATGAAATGCGTTCAAGATAGGCCTTAAGCTCTTCGGCGATCCAGGAAGGAAAATTGGCATCCTGGAAGACCTGCGCAATTTCTTCATCCGGCATATCGGATTTGGCCAGCTCTTTGAGATTATTTTCTTCGATGAAGGCATCAAATCCATCGGTGGTCACTACCAGGGTCTGGGGCACCAGAATGTTGACATCTTCAAATTTTTTCTGGATGGCCGGCAACCGTTGCAGCAAGTTGGCAACAAATGCCAGCCCCCGGGCTTTTCCGCCCAGAGAGCCCTTGCCGATTTTAAAAAATTCGGTAGCCGGATCAAAGTCACCGGGATTGAAATTGACCACCACGCCTTTTTGGCGCCGCTTGCGCCAGGTTTGAATCATCGAAATCAGGTATTCGCGGTGGCTTTCAACACTGGCGAAATCATCATAGCGCAGCGGGCGCATTTTAGATGCCAGCACGATTTCAGTGCGCGCAAACAGCCACCTGGATAAATCATTGCGGCTGCAGTGATGAACAAAACTGTCTTCGGGAACGCTTGCCAAAATCTTTTCGAATTGGCGCAAATTGGGTGCATGCGCAATTTCGCGGCCATCGGGTTCGCGAAAGACAAAATCGCCAAACCCCAGCTGGTCCACGAAAAAAGAGTGGACCTCGGCATGCAGGCTGGGCGAATTTTTATCGACAAAAGCGGCCGGCACGCTCTTGGCCTTCGCGGCATTGGATGATTCAGAACTGGTGAGCAGAAGCGGAATATCAAATCGTTCTTTTTTAATTTGGGATAAAAAAGCCACACCGGCATTTTCGTCGAGGACGCCATTGCGCGGGAAACGAACATCTGAGATCACACCCAGGATGTAGGGTTCAAATTTCTTAAACAGTTGCATGGCCTCTTCAAAATTTTCGGCCACCAGGATTTTGGGTCGTGCCCGCATAGTCAGCAGCTTATGCTCTTCGTGGTGCCGGTACTCCATAATGGCCTGGGTCTGACTGACCAACTCTTTGTAAAGGACCGGCAGCAAAGAAGAAATGTAAGCCGGAGAATCCTCCACAAAAAGAATGACGCGGATGGCGGCAAATTCCGTATCGTGCTCAACGTTAAGGCGGTCTTCAGCGCTTTTGACCAGAGCCACCAGAATATCGGTGTTGCCCGACCACACAAAGCAACGGTCAATTGCCGGCGGCCGGCTAGAATCCAGCAGGTATTTTGGGTCCGGTGACGGCAACGCATCATGGGCCAGTAAAACAATTGGCAGGTCAGGAGCCTTTTTTTTGATTTCTTCACCCAGGGTAAAGACATCCATGTCTGCCAGCTGGCTCATGGAGATGACCATGTCAAATTTTTTTAGATTCAACATGGCCAGCGCTTCCTGGGCAGTGGATACCCAGGTAAAACGCGGCGGGTTGCTCAGGTTCAGGCCGCGATATTCATGAATGATGCGCTCAGACAACCGGCAGTCTTCTTCCAGAATCCAGGCGTCGTATGGGGTGGAGACCAGCAAAATATCCCTTACCTTGCGGGCCATCAATTCATGAAAAATTTTAAATCGCGGATCAAAATCTTCTGCAAAGCTTTCGATTTCTAAGGCCATATGTGTCCTATCAAAAAATTAAGGGTTATAATTTAACAGAGCACCATCTGAATACATGGTGATGAATCAAGCAGGTTTGCCGGTTGCCCGCCGAAGGTCCTCGTGAAACGGGATTAGCCCGTTAGAAAAATGAAATTATGTCTAATTTATCTAACCGGCAAACGGGCCAACGGGTAACAGGACCAGGCGCTCAACCCGAGCATCTTTGAGATCGGTTTTGATTAGGCCACAGCACTTCAAGTTGCCTGTAAACATTTGTTGCCTGCATCTTCATTTCAACCATATCTTTAGGCAAATCGCAATAATTTTGGACTTGGCTTTCAAAAAGGTTATGTATTATAAGAACTTAATGCAAATTGGCCCTGTAGGAATATTAAAAGCGAGGAAATGATTGTGAACATCTGGATGACCCTCGGAAAAGCACTGGATTTATATCCTGAAAAGATTGGCGTCATCGACGGTGACCGATCGTATACCTATCAACAGGTTGGTACGCGCGCAGCCGGGTTGGCCCGCTATTTTCAAAAACAGAGAATTCAACCGCAAGATCGCATCTCCATTCTGGAAGTCAATTCGCATACTTTTCTGGAAGCTTATTATGCCGCTGCCGGAATAGGTGCGATTCTCAATCCCCTCAATTACCGATTGGCCGCCCGGGAGGTCGCTTACATTTTAAACGATGCCGGCAGCCGCTGGTTAATTGCAGCGACGCGCTTTGCAGATGTCGTCAGGGGCGTATTAAAAGAAGGTGTGCCCCTTGAGGGCATTATCTGGATTGGCAATCCTTCGAATGAATCATTTCCGCTTGCGTGCCATGGCTATGAGGATGCCATTTCTACAAGTATCGGTACTTTTGAACCCGTAATGGTTGATGAACACCAGGTGGCCCACCTGTACTACACCAGCGGTACAACCGGGCGTCCCAAAGGCGTCATGCTCACCCATAAAAATGTCTGCAGCCACGCCCTGGGGACCATTGCAGAGCTGAAGCTGGTGGACACCGATGTCTGGGGCCATATTGCCCCTATGTTTCATCTGGCTGATGCCTGGGCCACATTTGCCATTACCTGGGTCGGCGCGCAGCATGTAATGGTCCCTCAATTTGAGGCCGAAGCCGTCATGGCCACCATCGAAGAACAAAAGATAACCCTGAGCAATTTAATCCCCACTATGCTCAACCTGATGATCAAACACCCCCGGGTGGGCGATTATGATTTTTCCAGCCTGCGGGAAATTCTAAGCGGGGGCGCTCCGATTGCGCCCGAGCTGGTCAGAAGCATCATGGAAACCCTGGGCAGCGATTATGTTCAGACCTACGGCATGACTGAAACCAGCCCGTACTTGACTTTCAGTATCTTAAAAGCGCATTTGAAAGCACTGCCACCGGATGCCCAATTAAAATATAAATCCAAAACCGGCCGGCCGGCCATCGGTGTGGATCTTAAAGTCGTTGACGAGCAGGGATATCCGATTGCAGCTGATGAGCAGCAGGTGGGGGAGATCTGGGTGCGCGGAGATACCATTACGCCCGGCTACTGGAACCAGCCCGATGAAACCGCCATTGCGTTTAGCGATGGTTGGCTGCGCACCGGGGATCTGGCCACCCTGGATTCGGAAGGCTATGTCAACATTGTGGATCGCAAAAAAGACATGATTGTGACCGGTGGAGAAAACGTTTATTCCACCGAAGTTGAAAACGTACTGTACATGCATCCCAAGATACTGGAAGCTGCTGTTTTCGGGGTGCCGGACGAGCGCTGGGGGGAAGCCGTCACTGCCGCTGTGGTGCTCAGAGCCGGTGAAACCGCCACCGCAGAGGAAATCATCGCCTTTTGCAAAGAACATCAGGCCGCCTACAAGGCCCCAAAAGCCATCACTTTTTTAGAAGAGCTGCCCAAAACCGGATCGGGAAAAATCTATAAAAAAGGCCTGCGCGATCCTTTCCTGCAAAAAAAGGCAGTCAGGTGATTGAATTACACTGAATGATCGATAACGCAAACCCTACACTCCTGCCCATCCCACCGCGTTTCTTAGATTTTAAAACTAGCACAAGGATTCAATCCTTTACGATCATCTTGCTGAGTATACGGCCAATACTCGTTTTTCTTTAGATGATACACAAACCTATCTCAAAAATAGTAGATCACGCTCCCCGCTTGGCAGCGGGATTTCACATCTGATCTTAGCAAATTCTGGTGTTCAACAAAGCAAGGCGCAAACGATTCGACTGGGCGTTAGATGCATTTTTGAGATCGGTTTTAGTCGTTGGCGTGTTTGACCAGATGGCCCAGCTCGGGAAAAATCAGCCGCGTGCAGGCCAGTTTGCAGGCATTGAGGCTGCCCGGCATGCAAAAAACAATGGTGT
>CAZJHF010000240.1:0-6372 GCA_964545505.1 uncultured Desulfobacterales bacterium
TGTAAAACTTCCAATTCGCGCTCGCTGATCGGATCCATCAGACCTTCGATTTTGGGCGGTTTGGCTGTTTTGAAGGCCGATAATATTTTTTTGGCGTAGGATAGGGAAAAGCCGGCTTTGGCAGCGTCATGATCCCGTTTATTGACTGTCACAATTTCTTCTAACAAATCAGCCACTGGCTTTCCCTTGCTAACAAAGATCATCAAAAAACCGCCAGGCTCAGCCTTCGCCAAAACGGATTCTAGCTCGGCCAACGCAGCGGCTTTGTCTGCCATTAACGTAAAGATCAATACCCGCCATAATTGCATCTCGATTATCATATAAACGCGACCACCGGCGGTTGCATTCTCAATTAAACGCTCAAACAAACGATCGGCTTCATCCAGCTTATTTTGAGCCATGAGAACATGGGCCAGGGCCATATACTCCACCTCCCTCATGCTATCCAGCTTGTCATCGGCCTGCAATCCGCGTTCCCGGGCCCATTGTAAGGCGGCATCCAGGTTGCCGCTGCCCAGCGAGAAAAACACATTCAGCGCAGAAATGGTCTGTGTAATCCAGGGGGGCAGCTCAAAATTACCTGCGCGCTCATTGATATTCTCCAGTATTTTTACTGCGCCGGCAAGATCCATGCGATACATCAAGCCCCTGAGTAAACCCAGCTGACAGCTGGCTATCATCACCGGATCACGACCGAGTTCACTCATCTCAATAGCTTTATTGAGCAGACGAATCCCTTCGTCGAGTTCATTCCATTCACATAAAATACTGCCCAAATTTGAATACAGGGAGCCGCCGATTCCGGTCTGTTCAATGCCTTTCTCGATCGCAAGATCCAGCAGTTGCGCGCTCATGTCTTTGGCTGCCTTTAACCTGCCACACCGATACATACCGGACGCCAGTAAGCTACCGGCGAAGATGTGATAGTATGCATTGCCGGCCGCTTTGCTAATCTTCATTGCCTCTGAGAAAGCCGCCTGTGATTTAACCATATCTTCCGAACCATAACCCAGTCCCAATGTTGTGGCCGCCACGCTTCGCCAGTTTAAATCTTCCTGGGGGAGCAGTTTCAATGCCTGACCTGAGAAGGTGATGGTACCGGAGAGATCACCGGCCCGAAAGGATATGTAGGCGCGAATGACGGCTATTCTTCCCAGCAAGCCCTCCTTATTCGCAGCACTGATAGAAATGGATTCGAGCGTGTGTTCGGCAGCTTGCAGCTTCTCTTCGGCATCATCGAGGTACCCGCTTTTAAACAATTCGCGGGCATAAAAGATACAGAGCTTCGCATTGGTCTCTATTTGTTCTTGCGGCAATTTTTTAAGCCATTGTAATAATCGACTTTCCCGGGCACGATCCCATACCAATTCGGCAATTTCTTCTATCAGCTGCGCTGCGTGTTCATAGTCCTGAGCCAAAAACGCGTGATCCACCGCTTCGTTTTTGAAGCCATTCTGGGCGAACCACTGGCTCGCGCGTCGATGGAGTTCAGGTACCCCATCATCCTGTTTCATGCGCAATCGCTGTTCGAGCAGATCCGCAAATAGATGGTGGTAGCGATACCAGCGGCGTTCGTCGTCGAGCGGAATAACAAACAGATTGGCTTTTTCCAGGGCGTTCAATACCTGATTGCTGTTTTGCTGAGCGGTAACGGCATCGCAGAGCGGTCCGCACAGACGCCCTAAGATAGACGTCTGTAGCAGGAAATTACGCAAATGCTCGGGCTGACGGCTCAGCACCTCTTCGGTAAGGTAATCCGCAATATAGCGATTATCGCCTTTAAATCCTTTGATGAATTCAGATGGATCCTCGCGCCCTTGCAGCGACAACGCGGCCAGCTGCAAACCGGCCGCCCATCCTTCGGTGCGCGTTTCTATCAATTGAATGTCCCGGGTAGAAAGCTGCAAATTCAAACTTTGATTGAAGAGACTGGCGGTTTCTTCAGCGCTGAAACTGAGATCAGCGGCACGCAGCTCGGTCAGTTGATTCTGGCTGCGTAAGCGGGCCAACAGCGGCAATGGGGGATCAGATCGAGTGACAATGATGATGTGCATCTGCTCCGGCAGGTTTTCGAGCAAAAATGCGATTAGTTCATGGATTGGTTTGGCATCGACCAGATGATAATCATCAAGAACAAGGGCCATGTCTCTGGGGATGCGGATTGTATCATTGAGCAGGTTAATCAAAATGGATTCAATGGGTGGCGGTTGTGGTGATTGTAGCATCGTCAAAGCGGCTTTGCCGATATCCGCCTCCAGGGTCTGTAGCCCTAAAATGACATAGGTTAGGAAATGCAGGGGGTCATTGTCACCGTTGTCCACCGAAAACCAGGCGACCGGTATTTTGTGAGTATGCGCCCAGTCGACTGAAAGGGTGGTTTTGCCGAAGCCTGCCGGGGCCGATATGAGGGTCAGTTTACGGGAAAACCCCTCATCCATTCGCTTGTCCAGGCGCGTTCTCGAAATCCAGTTTGAGCCTGGCGGCGGAACGTTGAGCTTTGTTCTTAATGGCGTCAGGTGTTGTATTTCATCCCACGCGTCCTCTGCTATGAGACGACTTTCGCCTGTGGCTTCATCGTTAAGGATGGCGGCGAGTTCCCCATTTAAGTCTTCTGGTGCCATAAACTTTCACCCCCTTTAAGGTTTCAGGCAGAGGCTTTCAGAATGCAGGCTGTTTGAAGAACCACAAAATCAGATGAGAAACAGAAGTCGATTCAGTGCGAGAAGCAGTGCTTCAGATTCACCGCAGCAGGAAAATCAGAAATAGTGCTTATGCATCTATACCCAAATCGATGGGTTACCGTCAATCATAATTGCAGATTTTTGTTGGGGGTGATTTATAGGGACAACTATCAATTGTCGTTTGATTGGGATAGGGATTTGGCGTTTATATCAAATTTGGATCTTGGTTATTCTTCGTCTTCAATTTCTTTTTTGAGTTTTTCAGACCGCTTGATGTATTCCCTGAGCTTACGTTGAACCGCGCCGTATACGGTGCCTTTGGGATAGATTCCTTTTTTGTTGGGTTTGCCGGCCGGAATGCCGGTCAGAATCTCGATGCCTTCTTCAACCGTGGAAACCCTGTAGATATGGAACTTCTTTTTCTTGACGGCATCGACCACTTCTTTTTTGAGCATTAGGTTCTGGACGTTGGACGCCGGAATGATAACGCCCTGCTGGCCGGTGATGCCTTTTTCCTTGCACACTTCAAAAAAGCCTTCGACCTTCTGATTGACATCGCCGATGGCCTGTATTTTTCCTTTCTGGTTGACCGATCCGGTCACCGCAATACCCTGCTTAATGGGCATATCTGCAAGACTGGAAATAATGGCGTACAGCTCGGTGGATGAGGCGCTGTCGCCGTCGATGCCGTAATAGTTTTGCTCGAAGGTGATGCTAATCGACAGACTCAACGGGTGCGGCTGGGCAAAGGTCCTTCCCAGATATCCGGAGAGGATCAACACACCCTTGTCATGGGTGCTGCCGCTCAGCTCGGCTTCGCGCTCGATATTCACAACGCCCTGTTTACCCATAAAGGTTTCGGTTGTGATGCGTGCTGGTCGGCCGAATGCGAATTCGCCGATTTGGTAAACCGCCAGGGCATTGACCTGCCCGATAACGGCTCCCTTCACATCGATCATGATGGTGTTGTCCAGGTAGGATTCATGCATTTTGTGTTCATACAGATTGTGGCGGAAGCGATGATCGTTGAAGGCTTTAATGACGTGTTTATCCGTCACCTGGCGGGCGTTGCTCTTGCGGGCCCAGTAGTCGGCCTCTTTGAGAATCCCCAGGATCGGACCGAATCGAATGGACAGCTTATACTTGTTGGAAACATATTTTTCGCCATACTCCACCATGAGAGCGACGCCTCTGGGGGTAAACGGCAGCAGGTTTTCCTCCCGGCAAACCCGGGCGATGAAACGGGCATACTGCTGGATGGTGCGCGGGGTGCGATCGACTTCCGAATCAAAATCGGCGCGCACTTTAAAAATTTTATTAAAGCGGGGATCTTCGCTCTGAATGATTTCAAAGATGTCATAGCTGCCCAGCAGGATAATTTTCACATCCAGCGGGATGGGTTCCGGCTTAAGGGAAGTGGTGCCGAAACCGGTTTCTTCCGGGATGTCTTCGATTTGCAGGCACTTGGTGCGCAGCGTTCTTTTCAGCGTTTCCCAGACATAGGGGTTCATCATCACAGAATCAATTTCCATGATCAAATAGCCGCCGTTGGCACTTAGCATAGACCCGGCCTGCACCATGGTGAAATCCGTGTTGATGGTGCCCATGAACGCGCGTTTTTCGATGCGGCCGAATACATTATAAAATGTCGGATTGGTTTCGAAGATAACCGGTGCACCCCGGGTGGACTCCTGATCCACCAGAACGTTGACTTCATATTGTTGAAAAGCAGCGTCCGAATTGCGCGGCTGATGCTCTAACGGAGGGATCTCGCCTTTATTCGGCGGAATAAACAAATTGAAATTTTCAACGATATGCTCCTGAACGGATTTCAGGTGGGCCACAATGGCCTCGCAGGCTTTAAATTCCCTACGCATTGGACGGAGACGCTTTTTAACCACCGATAGCGCGTAGGTATCCATAAGCTTTTCAATATCGGCATGCAGGGTCAGATTTTTTTTGTCCATTTCCATTGCGGTGGCCTCGATTTCAGCCTGGACGAGCAATAGATTTTCTTCGATTTTAGCTCTGGCTTTAGCCGGCAGGGCACTAAACTCTTCGGGGGTAATCGGTTGACCGTCGACCATGGGGATGGTTTGAAAATCGGTCTCGGTTTGCTCGATATACAGGTCTTTTTCGGCGGCATAAGCTTCCAGTTGCTCAAACAGCGAATGGTGCTGTTGCCCAAATGTATTTTTTAGCTTGGATAAATTTTTAAAATAGGCATCGTCTTCAAATATTTCGGGCAGTTCCTTTTTTAAGCGCTCGATGGCGCGCTTCAACTTCTTGTTGAATTGAATTGCGATTCCGGGGGGCACCACGATGGCTTTGGGGCGAAATTCATCTTTGAAATTGTTGACCAGACACAGGTCATTGGGAGTGGGCAAACGTTTAGCATGCTTATTGACCAGATCTCTGACAATCGTCGATTTGCCGGTGCTGGCCAATCCGGTCACAAAAATATGGTAACCGGGATCCTCCATGTTCAGGCCGAAATCAATGGCCTGCACCGCACGCTCCTGACCGATCACCGTATCCAGGGGTCTGACCTCGGATGTATTTTTAAACTTGAAGATCTTCGGATCACAAGTCAGCCTTAAATCGGACACCTTCACCTCAAATTTCTTCGTCATAATTATTCCTGTTCCGCAGAGGCACTTATGTTTATATTAATGCCATAAAGCATTTCATATGAGGTATTTTTAATGCTTAAAATTGGCTTTAAAAGGTTAGATTATATTCGAGGGCAAGGCTTAATTCGCTTCAAAAGCGGAGCGTACACGATAGTACGCGAGTATTTTGAAGCGGATTATAACGCAGCCATCGGATATCAGATGAGGTTTTAAAGTCAATTTTATAGTATAGCAGGGAAGATGTAATTTTACAATCTTGTCAGCGGTTTATAGTGCTGCGGTTGTCTGTCGGTGAAAACATTATTGATGGGATTGAAGGACTTGTCGCGTGTTAGTGCCGGCGTGATGTCTGCCACCAGAACCTCATCGTCATGGCTTCCGGCCTGTTCCAATATACGGCCGTTAAAATCATAGATGGCGGATCGGCCTTTGAATTTCAATTCTTCGTCATTTCTTCGTTCAACACCGGTTCGATTGGCCACAGCCAGATAAACATTGTTTTCTATGGCCCGGGCAGGCATCACCTGTTGCCAGGCCTCGGTGATTAAATTAGCGGGGCAGACGATCACATCAGCGCCCAGCAGGGTCAGCACCCGGGCCGATTCGGGAAAGCGCCAATCATAGCACACCATCGGCCCGATGCGGACATCTCGCTTTTTATCGGTTACCACGAAAAAGCCGGTGTCGCCGTGATCAAAACAATCGTTTTCTTTATAAAAAAGATGGGTTTTGCGGTAGACAGGCGGGTTTTTGGCTTCCGGAACGACAACAAAACACGAATTGTAAAAGTTCTTCTGATACCGTTCGGCAAACCCGGCCACCACCACGGCATTTTTTTTCTGCGCCATATTCTGGAAAAAATCGGCGCTTTGACCATCAGCGGTTTCGGCCACCCGGTCGATTTCTGAGCGCGAAACAAAAAAATAACCGGTGGTGCACAGCTCAGGAAAGACAATGATATCGGCCGTGACGTTTTCCACCAGCTGTTGCATGCGGGCAAAGTTTTTCTGTTTTTCCCCGAATTCAGGGGCGAACTGAACAACCGCCAGCTTCAGTGT
>CAZJHF010000241.1:0-4229 GCA_964545505.1 uncultured Desulfobacterales bacterium
TGGTAAAAATATGGGCAACCTGGTTGATTTTCACACCCGCAACAAGCTTTTAATTGTCTCACACAGTCAGAAACATTCGCGCTTGATGGGCAAGCTGGTGGCTGCCGGCAAACAGATGCCGCTGGAAGAGCTGTATGCCCAGTACGAGGCTCTGCTCATGGAAGCACTGACACTCAAAACCACTCCCAAAAAGAATATGAATGTGCTGCAGCATTTGATGGGATATTTTAAAAAACAGCTATCCGGAGATGAAAAGCAGGAGTTGCTGGAAGTGTTTGAGCAGTACCGTCAGGAGTTTGTGCCGCTGGTGGTGCCGATTACATTGATTAACCATTTTGTGCGCAAATACGATCAGCAGTATTTAAAACTGCAGACATATTTGAATCCGCATCCTGTTGAACTCAAGCTCAGGACCCACGTCTGAATGGGTTTTAAACCGGTCATCTTTTACCCGATGGCTGCGTTTCCCCGCAATTGCGTGGGCGCACGATTGTTTTTGGCGCTATATAGGCGTTTATCCCCGCAATATGCGGGATCTCACGTCTATCTTTACAATAGTAGGGTGTTCGTCAATTTAATTCAAAATGCTCAAAAATCGCGGCAAGATGCTGCTCCCACACACATTCTGTGGTGTTATACCGTTATGTAATGCATTTATTTCTAAAAGTGGGAGTGGCTTTCAGCCACGAAAAACAGCTCCGCTTTTGAATCGGATTGACGCCTTGCCCTCAGGCAAAATCTGGCCGGTTTAAAACCAATTCGGGTTTTCCCAAAAATGAATTCGATTAAAAGAACCATCAAATTTAGAAAGAAACGTTGATATGTCTTCAAAACCCATCCTGGTGACTGGAGCGACGGGTTATGTCGGTGGGCGGCTGATTCCGGCGCTGCTTGAGGCCGGTTATGGCGTAAGGGCCATGGGCCGTTCACTGGATAAACTCGCCTGTCGACCCTGGGCCCGGCATGAACAGATTGAACTCGTACAGGGCGATGTGCTGGACCCAGCCTCCTTGACAAAGGCGGCCCATGGCTGTCGAGCCGCATATTATCTGGTGCACTCCATGATTGCCCAGAAAGAAAAATTTGCCGAAGCCGACCGTCAGGCAGCCCGCAATATGGTCGATACGGCGGCATCAGAAAGCTTGGAAAGAATCATTTACCTGGGCGGCCTGGCCGAAGCACAGGACTCCGCCCTGAGCAAACATTTACAATCGCGCATCGAGGTGGCCGACATCCTGCAATCCGGACCGGTGCCCACTACCGATTTGCGGGCCCCGATGATTCTGGGATCCGGCAGTGCCTCTTTTGAAATTTTGCGCTATCTGGTCGAGCATCTACCGGTGATGACCACACCGCGCTGGGTGTTTTCGCTCAATCAGCCGATTGCCATCCGCAATGTGGTCTATTATCTGGTGGAATGCCTCGCCCACGAGGAGACCACCGGACAAACGTATGACATTGGCGGTCCGGATGTTCTGACCTATCGCAAACTACTGGATATCTATGCTGAAGAAGCGAACTTGCGCAAACGCTGGGTCATACCGGTGCCGGTGTTGACGCCCACTTTAAGTGCTTACTGGATTCACCTGATCAGCCCGGTTCCGGCATCGATTGCCCTGCCGTTGACCGAAGGCCTGACCAGCGCGGCGGTGTGCACCGAAAACCGCATACAGTCCATCATTGCCCAGAAGCTTCTCAGCTGCCGCGAAGCCATCCGGCTGGCGCTGGAGAGGGTTAAACAAGAGCAGGTGGACAGTTGCTGGGCGGATGCCGGCGAGTTGATTGAGCCCGAATGGGCCCATTGCGGCGATGCCGACTGGGCCGGAGGCACGATCCTGAAATGCGGCTATCGCGCTAAAATCAATGCTCCAGCCACGGCGCTCTGGGATCTCATCCATAAAATCGGCGGCCATCGCGGCTATTATTTTGGCGCTAAGCTCTGGCGGCTGCGCGGTTGGATCGATCGGCTGGCCGGCGGACCGGGTCTTGGCCGGGGAAGTTCGAATCGGGCAGGCCGCTCGGTGGGTGAGGCCGTAGATTTCTGGCGGGTTCTGGCTGTGGAGCCGCCCCGGCGGCTGGTGTTGGTGTCAGAAATGAAAGCACCCGGCGATGCATTGTTGGAATTTCAAATCAATCCCATGGGTGAGGAGCGATCCGAGCTGGAGCTGATATCCCGCTTTATGCCCAGAGGGCTGAGTGGATTCATATATTGGTATGCTTTTTATCCGTTTCATCAATGGGTCTTTACCGGCATGCTGAAATCCATAGCCAAACAGTCCGGTAAAGCCCTTGAACAGGGACCAACCCGATTCACACCCAAGCTGCATGACAGCTGCGCTTTGCCGGCAAGAGAAATACCATCCTGACATCCATCATCTGGCAGGTGGATGCAACGCTGCATTTTGGGTTAAATTGATAACTTTTTGGGTCTTATGAAACTTTATCGGCTCGAACGTCGCCAGATATTGCCCATTTCCCTTGAGGCGGCCTGGGCATTCTTTTCCGATCCCCATAATCTTCAGCAGATCACCCCCGAGTGGCTTGATTTTAAGATAGCCCGTACCATTCCTGATAAAATGTATGCCGGAATGATCATCAGATACCGGCTCAGAACCCTTTTTCACCTACCCACTACCTGGGTCACTGAAATCACGCATGTTAATAAACCCTAATATTTTATCGATGAAATGCGAATGGGACCATATCGATTCTGGCACCACCAACATCGATTTATCGAACAGACCGGCGGCATCGAAATGCAGGACAGGGTGCACTATGCCCTCAGGTTTGGATGGCTTGGACAAATCCTGCACGATATGGTAATACGCACCAAGCTGAATGACATATTTGATTACCGGCAAACAGCTCTCGAAAAGATCTTTGGAAGCCGCCGCTAACCTCCAAATTACCTGTCTGACTTATTCATAAGGAGTTTCGTATGAAATGGTTCCTGATCATCCTGACGGTCTGCATGTATGTATTGATTAACAGCCTTGCTATGGCGGATGAGATATCGTTGAGCGAGGCCAGCGCCGAATGCATCGATTGCCATGCATCGATTCATCCGGGCATTGTCAGTGGCTGGCAAAAAAGCCGCCACGCCATGATCACCCCCCAAAAAGCCATGGCAGTGGAAGGCATCGCCCGCAAAGTCTCCAGTCAGACGGTTCCCGATAACTTGAAAAACGTTGTGGTGGGGTGTGCCGAGTGCCACACACTCAGACCCAAAGCTCATGCTGATACCTTTGAGCATAACGGCTATGAGGTGCATGTGGTGGTCAGCCCCGATGACTGCCAGACCTGCCATGCGACCGAAAGAAAGCAATATGCCAAAAATATTATGGCGCATGCTTACGGTAATCTCGCTAATAACAAACTGTATCAAAAACATGAGCATGCCATTCTGGCATCAACTAAATTTCAGAACGGTGAAGTGACGCGATCGCCCGCCAACAATGCCACCCGGGCGGAAGCCTGTTATTACTGTCACGGCACCAAACTGGAGCTGGCCGGCACTGAAACCCGTGACACTGAAGCCGCCGGAGAACTGGAATTTCCAATTATCAAAGGCTGGCCCAATCAGGGCGTGGGGCGCATTAACCTGGACGGCAGCATGGGTGCCTGTTCGGCCTGCCACACCCGACACTCCTTTTCGATTGAAATAGCACGCAAACCCTATACCTGCAAAGAATGCCACGTGGGTCCCGATGTGCCGGCTTATAAGGTTTACAGCGCCAGTAAACACGGCAACATTTTTGCCAGCAAACATTCCACCTGGAATTTCAAGGCCGTGCCCTGGACCATCGGCAAGGATTTTACAGCCCCCACCTGCGCCACCTGTCATATCAGCCTGTTGGTCAACACCGATGAGCAAGTGGTGGTTGAAAGAACCCATCAAATGAACAATCGGCTGCCCTGGCGTATTTTGGGGCTGATCTACGCTCATCCGCACCCGGCAGAGCCCGATACCAGCATTATCCGCAATAAAGACGGTCTACCGCTACCGACCGATTTTGGCGGTGGCCTGGCATCCAAATATCTGATCGATGCAAAAGAAATGGCTGTTCGCAAACAGGCCATGCAGGCGGCCTGCCTGAATTGCCATGATCCTTCCTGGGTCAACGGTCACTGGAAACGCTTTGAAAATACGATCAAAGAAACCAATGCCCAGACACTGACCGCCACCCGGATCATGCAGGACATCTGGAAGCGTGGGTTCGCCGAGGGGC
>CAZJHF010000241.1:4329-6288 GCA_964545505.1 uncultured Desulfobacterales bacterium
CTGACCGCCACCCGGATCATGCAGGACATCTGGAAGCGTGGGTTCGCCGAGGGGCAGGACAATCCCTATGACGAAGCCATCGAAAAAAAGTGGAGCACCACCTGGCTGTTTCATTCCAATACCATCCGTTTTGCTTCATCGATGGCCGGCGGGGGCGATTACGGTGTATTCGCCGGCGGCCGCTATCAACTATCGCAAACGCTGCTGGAGCTCAACGACTGGCTGAAGCTAAACAAGAAACTTGATGCCGCTTCCAAAAAATAAGCCCATCCGGGGCGATCTTCGGTTTACCTATGCAGCTTAATGACATACAGGACTCACGTATCCAATTCCTAAACGATCTTGATGTGCGTCAGGGTAATTTTGTATTGTATTGGATGCAGCAGTCCCAGCGGGCCGAATACAACCTTGCGCTGGAATACGCGGTGCAGCAGGCTAATCAAATAGGGCAGGGCGTTCTGGTGGTTTTCGGGCTGATGGATGGTTATCCGGAAGCCAACCTTCGCCACTACACCTTCATGCTCGAAGGGCTCCAGGAGACCCAGGCCGCGTTGGCCCGGCGCGGCATCAAAATGGTCGTTCAAAAAGGCAAGCCGGTTGCAGTGGCGCTTTCTATCGGACGCAAGGCATCACTGATCGTGTGCGACCGGGGATACCTGCGGCATCAAAGACAGTGGCGCCAAAAAGTGGCCCGGGAGGCCGGCTGCCGGGTGGTCCAGATCGAAAGCGATGTCGTCGTACCGCTTGAAGTGGTTTCTAATAAAGCCGAGTACGCGGCCCGCACGATTCGCCCCAAAATTCACAGGCATCTCAGCAATTATCTGCTTGAATTCAAGCCCACGAAACTCAAGAAATCATCTTTGCAGCTCAGGGTCAGCGGCATCGATTTGAGCAAGATCGATGCCGTCTTAAAGAAAATGTCGCTGGATCAAAGTGTGGGTCCTGTCAGTCACTTCTTTAAGGGTGGCACGGCGCAGGCTCGCAAGATATTCTCTGATTTTTTGCGGCGACGGTTTATAAACTATGTTGACAATCGCAACCAGCCCCAGACCGATGATGTCTCACATATGAGCAAATATTTGCACTTTGGCCAGATATCGCCTCTTTACCTGGCAATGCAGGTCCTCAAAACCAAAAAGCGTTCTAAGGAAGCCCTGGATGCCTTTTTAGAAGAACTGGTTGTACGCCGGGAGCTGGCGATGAACTTCGTTTATTACTCGCCAAATTATGATTCATATCAATGTCTGCCGAACTGGGCCCAAAAGACGCTGGCTGAGCATAAAAAAGATTCGCGTGAATACAGATATACCCGCCGGCAGCTGGAAAATGCCAGAACCCACGATGAATACTGGAACGCGGCCATGCGCGAGATGACATCAACCGGATTTATGCATAATTATATGCGCATGTACTGGGGTAAAAAAATTCTGGAATGGACCCCGACGCCCGAGCAGGCCTTCAAAACGACACTGGCCATCAACAATAAATATTTTCTGGACGGCCGCGATGCCAACTCCTACACGGGTGTGGCCTGGATCTTCGGGGTTCACGACCGCGCCTGGTTCGAGCGGCCGATATTCGGTAAAATCCGCTATATGGCCGCATCCGGACTGGAGCGCAAATGTGATATACGGGCATACGTCAGAAAAGTTGAGGCTCTAGTAAAAGAATCAAGCTAAAAATCATATAAATGACGGTGTCTCCGGGATCCGACAAATAGAAAACAACAAGAATGGCCGTTTATATCAATTGAATCATATTAAAGATGATTTAAGCCGGTTTTAGTCTTTGCGACCGCAATCCTCTGTTCGATTTTTTGTAATCTGCATCAATGCTGCAGGCCAATTGACCCCTTTAACCATTGCCGAATTGCACTTCCTGGAATAATCATTATTGTATTTAACTGAGGCATCGGGGAGTTTTTCCGTCCAACCCCCGATAATAGCGGAATGAATTATC
>CAZJHF010000242.1:0-6260 GCA_964545505.1 uncultured Desulfobacterales bacterium
TTCTTTGGTGGCCTGCGGGCGGTGCACAATTATAATCTGGAAATCAGACCCGGTGAGGTTCACGGGCTTATTGGCCCCAACGGCGCCGGTAAAACAACGATTTTCAACCTGATTACCGGCATTTACGATCCCACTGAAGGCGATGTCTTTCTGGAAGATCACAAAATAAACGGCCGCACGCCACACGTAATTGCGGCTATGGGTATTGGCCGTACCTTTCAGAACATGCTGCTGTGGCGACATATGACTGTACTGGAACATGTCAAGATGGCGCGCTATTCCAAAATCAGCTACGGGCTCATCGGTGCATTTTTCGGAACGCCCCGTCGCCATCGCGAAGAAGCTGAAAGCGAAGAGAAAGCCTTTACCCTTTTAAAGATGTTCGGTGTCGATCAATTTGCCGATCAATGGGTGCCCAATTTGCCTTATGGTGCTCAGCGGCGGGTCGAGATGGCCCGGGCCATGGCCATGGAGCCCAAAGTGCTGTTTTTAGACGAGCCCACCGCCGGTATGAACCCCGAGGAGCTGGTTCAGATGATGGACATCATCCGCCAGATCAAAGAAAAATTTGAACTGGCCATATTTCTGATCGAACACCGCATGAAAGTCGTTATGGAGCTGTGCGAACGAATTCAGACCCTGGTTTTTGGGGAAGTCATAGCAGAAGGCACACCCGATGAAATTCAAAACAATCCCAAGGTGATTGATGCCTATCTGGGCAAGGAGATCGTAGAGTAATGTTGTTATCCGTTGAAGCGTTACGTGTTTCCTATGGCA
Source organism: uncultured Desulfobacterales bacterium (assembly GCA_964545505.1). Classification (GTDB taxonomy): domain Bacteria; phylum Desulfobacterota; class Desulfobacteria; order Desulfobacterales; family JAHEIW01; genus JAHEIW01. The sequence goes on from CAZJHF010000242.1 coordinate 778, forward strand.
ATATTAAAGCCCTGCACGGGCTGAATTTTGAAATCGATGAAGGCGAGATCGTCTGCATTATTGGTGCCAATGGCGCCGGGAAAAGCACCACACTTAAGGCCATTTCGCGCATGGTGCCGGCAGAAAAAGGCTCCAAAATGACATTCCAGGGCAAGGACCTGCTTGAGTATCCTGCCGATAAGGTGGTCAGTCAGCTGGGCATTTCGCATGTCCCCGAGGGCCGGCGTCTATTCGATAATTTAACGGTGATGGAAAATTTAAAGCTGGCGTGTTTTGCCCGTAAAGATAAGGATCAGATTAAAGAAGATATCCAGCGGGTCTTCTCGATTTTTCCGCGGCTGGATGAACGGCAGATCCAGAAAGCCGGTACGCTCAGCGGCGGTGAGCAGCAGATGCTGGCGGTCGGCCGCGCCTATATGAGCGGCCGCAAGGTCATGCTGCTGGATGAGCCCTCCATGGGTTTGGCGCCGCTGTTGATGATGAGCATGTTTGATGCGCTGAATGAAATCAATAAAGAGGGCACCACCATTTTGCTGGTAGAGCAAAATGCCCGTCTGGCCCTACAGTTTGCCCAGCGCGGCTATGTGCTCGAAAACGGCAATCTGGTCATAGAGGGATCCTCGGATGAGTTGCTGGAGGATCCGGAAGTCAAAAAGGCCTATCTCGGCGGTTAAGACCGGGTTTATGATGACCATCGCTTAGTTCTTGACGCTCAATTGAATCGACTCAAATTGTGATTCACGCTTTCTGCTTAAACCGAATGCAATCCCTGTCAACCACCCTGTTTTGTCTCTTTTCGCATATTCAAATTAGGGAAAAAACCAGGGATTGACAATCTCGGCAAATGATCAGCAAACCCTTGCCAAAGGAGACCAAAATCATGCGGCTATCCAAACCTGTCCGGTGGATTCTATATGCTTTCGGTGGCTTGTTTGCCGGCCTCTTTTTGATATTGCTATTCTTGGCGGTCTTTCGAATATCAATTGATCTGACCCGCCACAAAGGCACTGTTGAAAAGGCCGTCTCGCTGGCCATCGGCCGCAACATTAAAGTGGATGATAAAATCGCTGTCACCACCTCGCTGCACCCGATATTTTCGCTCGAAGGTCTACGGATTTTAAATCCGGAGGCGTTTCAAGAAGGGGATTTCCTCAAGATGAAAACCGCCGAGGTCCAGGTGCAAGTACTGCCGCTTTTGCTGGGCAAGTTAAAAATTTCAAAATTCAGCGTAAAAGGGCTGTCCGTCATGCTCATCGAAAACAAAGCCGGAGACGTCAACTGGGTCTTCCAGCCCCCGGATGAATCCAAACCCGAAGTCTCACCCAAAACCGAAGCGGACGCGGAGGAAGACCCTTTGGAGCTGGCATCCGATTCCCTGGTGTTGACCCGGCTGGTTTTAGAGGACATATCGGTGGACTTTCGGCGGCCGGGAATGACTGAATCCCTGCAATTGAAAATAGCAGAATGCAGCGGAACGATGTTGCCCGGCAAACCCCTGGTTCTTTCCATGCAGGGCATGCTGCTGGCAGAGCCCTTCACTTCGCAAGTCGAGGTCGGTTCATTACAGGAATTGCTGGAAGATAACCGATCCTGGATGAATATCGAAACCGAAATTGCCCAAACCCGTTTTCAATTTGAAGGTACGCTTGATCTGGCCCTGGCCCTTAAAAGCCTGAAACTGAAAGCATCGGTGACGGGTGCTCGTCTGGACACGCTCAACGGGCTGCTAAATTTAGATTTGCCGCCTCTCAAAACTTACTCGGCAAGCGCACAACTGACTGTGAGCGAAAGCCGTCAGGATCTTTCAGATTTCGATATCCAGATTGGCCAGAGCAAGCTGACCGGCAAGCTGACCGCCGATTTTTCCAAAGCCCGGCCGGATGTGGTCATAGCGCTCAGTGCGCCGCTGATTCAACTCAAAGATTTTGACACGGGTGACTGGTCACCGGAAGGAAGCAATACTGCCGAGCCAATGGATAAAGCGGAAGAAAAAAAGGATACTGATCCTGGCGCAGCTCAGGACAAGATGGCTGTACCCGACGACGCAATCGACGAGTTGCTTAGCGCTGAGGTGCTCAAACGGGTAAATGTCCGTATGAACATCAAGGCTCAGAAGGTAAAGTCCGGAAGCGATGAACTGGGCAGCGGTTCGCTGACTGCCACCCTTAAGAACGGGCATTTTTCCATTAATCCGGTGAAACTGAACATTCCGGGGGGGTCTTTTTCTGTGGCCGCATCCCTTTATCCCAACAAGAAAGCCCCGCAAGCTTCCATCCGCATGCTGATAGAAAATTTTGACTTTGGTGTACCCGTGCGGCGGGCCAATCCAAAGGCCGACATGGGCGGCATCATCAACCTTGACGTGGATTTAAAATCCGCCGCCAATAGTTTTGATATGCTGATGGCCAACGGTAACGGCTACTTTGACTTTTCGGGTCGCCTGGAGAATCTCGAGGCGGGAATCATCGACCTATGGGCGGTGAATCTGATAGCCGCCATTGCGACCTCCAAAGACGATCAGGCTTCAAAGATCAATTGCGTTGTCGGCCGCTGGACCATGCAGGATGGAATATTGAAGCCCGACGTCTTTTTAATTGATACGACCAAAATCAGAATCTGTGGCAAGGGCCGGGTCGATTTCAAAAAAGAGCAGATCGATTTGAAGATGGCTCCCGCCGCCAAAAAACCGGAATTTTTCAGCCTGGCCACACCCATGCAGGTCAATGGCAAATTCGCCGACTTCGGCGTGGGCGTCCAACCCGGCGGGCTCGCCGGCACCGTCATTTCTTTCATCGCCAGCCCGGTGCATGTGCCGGTTCGCCGGCTGTTTGGACAAAAACTGCCGGCCGACGGAGCCGATGTTTGCCGTATGGGCATCGGTCCATCCAATCGGTCGCAAAAAACACCAGCGGGATGTAAGTGAATGAACCGTTTGATGATACTGATTTGTGTGTTGGCTGTTATGGCCTGTGGCTGTGTCACCATACCGGAACCGCTGATGGTGGAAAACCGGCTGGGAAAACTCGATTCTCTGCCTGCTGATGATTTGTGCAAACATGAGATTAAGACTTCAGCGCCAGTTCAGACCACAGGTCTGGATGCTTCTGGTTTCAGCCTGGTAAGCTGGAACATCCAAAAAGAATACGGCAGGGGCTGGGAAAGCGACTTTGGACGCCTATCCCGGAATGTAGATATACTCATCATTCAGGAGGCTTATTTAACCGAAAAACTTAAACGGCTGTTGAACCGCGGACCCTATTACTGGTATCTGGTGACCGCCTTTGAATATCAGGATACAAAGGCCGGCGTGTTGACGGCGGCGACGATCAAGCCGGATTTCATATGCGCGCTCAGGACGGCCGAACCGCTGATCCGGGTTCCCAAAACCATATTGATCACCCGCTATCCGCTCTCAAATTCCCATCGCTCCCTGATGATCGCCAATGTTCACATGATCAATTTTGCACCGCACCTGACGGCATTTATCGATCAGGCGCAACTGATGGCAGAGATTCTTGCGGCGCACCCTGGGCCCATGATCCTTTGCGGCGACTTTAACACCTGGAGTGATGAACGGTCAGCAATCGTCGCTGATGTGGCCGCCCGTCTTAAATTGGAATCGGTGGATTTTAAAACCGATCTTTCCCGTAAAATATTTGGCCACACGGTGGACCGTGTTTACTATCGCGGTTTGACGCTGGAAGAAGCCCGGGTAGTCGAAGTGACCTCATCGGATCACAATCCCCTGCGCGTCAGATTCAGGCTGAATCGTGACGGCTAACGTTTGATAGGTCAAGGAGGAATATCCCCATGCAACGCTTTTTATTCTTGATGAAATCCTGCAGTCTGAATGACACCCGTTTGGCCAGCTGCCCCTCAAAGGGTTACCGTGCGGCCCATCTGTTGATGATTCTGTGGCTTGTTTTGATGATGGTCACATTTTACGGTTGCCAATCACTGCCAAAGCCGGAGACCAAAACCGTCAGCTATGCGCATGATCCGCTTCCGGAGAGAAAACTGGCCGTCATCGCCGCTGATTTGCTCAACGGCACGCCCAGTGGAACGTCGGGATTTTTAAGCCTGTTGCGCAACGACGAGGCCATGCGCTGGCGGCTTTTGCTGGCTGATCTGGCTGAAGAAACCCTGGATATGCAGTATTTTATCTGGAAGGGAGATCTGGCCGGCGATCTGCTGATGGACCGGGTGCTTCGCGCCGCCGACCGGGGTGTGCGCGTGCGTCTTCTGGTGGATGACATCCATTTGCTCGGCGAAGATCGGGGGGTGGCGGGCCTCAGTCAACATCCCCAAATTGAAGTGCGTCTGTTTAACCCCTCGCGGGGTCGCAGTGGTTCCTCGGTTTTATACGGGATAGAATTTCTGGGAAACATCAAAGAGCTGAACCATCGCATGCACAACAAGCTGATCGTGGCCGACAATCGGTTTTCCATTGTCGGCGGCCGAAACATCGGCAATGAATATTTTGGTCTTAATCCCAAACAAAATTTTATTGACTTTGACGTGCTGGCGCTGGGCCCGATCGCCCAGGAGGTTTCAGCGTCCTTTGACCTCTTCTGGAACAACAAGTGGTCCTATCCCGGGGAAGCGCTGCAGCAAAATTTTAAAGGCCAGGATCTGTTAAGCGAAGTGCGGGAAGTGGTCCGGCAGCATCTGGCGGAAAACAAAGAGTCGCTGGTTGCATTTCAACAGCAGCCTCAGGACTGGAACGCTTATCTTGAAAAACTGTCACGCGATATCATCTTCGGTAAGGCCCGGGTCACTTACGATCACCCCCTGGTGGGGGAAGACATACTGCCGGAGCAACTGGCCCAAACCCTGGATGTGCTGACGATCGATGCGGAAAAGGAGATTCTGGTTTCAACGCCCTATTTCATACCCGATGACGTGTTTTATCAGCATGCGCCGGAATTATTATCCAAGGGGGTTCGCATCGTGATCCTGACCAATTCACTGGGGTCCACCAACCACCCCATTGTTCACAGTGGCTATAAAAAGCACCGCCAACGGGTTATTGATATGGGAGTGGTGCTTTATGAAATGCGTCACGACGCTCCGGTTAGAGAAGATTTTGATACGCCGCCGGTGGAATCGCAGGCATTTGGTCTGCACGCCAAGGTGGTTGTGATTGATCGCAAGACGACCTTTGTGAGCACACTCAACTGGGATCCACGCTCCATCTATCTCAATACTGAATTGGGATTGATCATCGACAGCCCGGCTCTGGCCGAAGCGGTCGCCGCTGAGATCGAAGGCGCGCTGCAACCTGAAAACAGCTGGCGGGTAAAGTTAGATGACAAGGGCCGATTGATTTGGGTGTCGGGGGAAACGGTTATCCGAAAAGAGCCGGCCCGGACCTTCGGGCAACGTTTTCAATCCGGTTTTTTTGGGTTGTTTGATTTAGATGATCAACTCTAGTGTCGCGTCCCAGAGATAGCATTAATAAATCGTTTAACTTTATCTAAGAT
>CAZJHF010000243.1:0-6253 GCA_964545505.1 uncultured Desulfobacterales bacterium
TCGGTTTTCGCCTTGCCCTTGGACGTGATCTACTATTTTTGAGATAGGTTCTAATTAATCCTGTCAGAAAAAAAAATTCAGCGCTTATGAGATAGCGCGAATATATTCTTGCTCCAACAAATTGCGATCGGATTTGATCCGGGCAAATGCCCGATTTAATAATTGGTGTTTGGCGGGTTGATCCTTTCGTAATTTAGCCGTCTGCGTCGGGCATAGGTACCAGGTGCAAATCCAGGGCCGGTTGATGCGAGGCAGCCGGCATCCTTTGGATCCCAAATAGCGACATGGGGATTCTAAATCGGCTTTCGGCTGACACGGTGGAATTGAGAGTTGGTTAAAATGCAAAAACAGCAAGTCTTTAAAATCAAACCAGACACTGGCTTTCAGGCAACACGGATCCGGACACCAGGGGCAGCTATCGGCACATAGCTCCTCCAGAAGCGGAAAAACGGCGTTCAGACATGATTTAAGCGTTTGAGCCTGAATGTTTAGTTGCTTCAGATCGGCGCGATAACGTTGAAGGTGATAGGCAACAGCCTGATTGGCCGCCTGCCATGATTGGCGCGATGTCCAGGGTATGCCGGATTCTAATCGTTCATAATTTATGGATTCAGCCATGCTGATAATCGGCAACAATTAAGGTTAAATCATCATCCAGCGCTTCCTCTGAAGGTTTGCCCGACCAGGTAAATAATTGCCGAATGAGCGCATCTGCAAACTGGCCCGCCGGCAGAGTTGCGTGAGACTGGATAAATTCTTTGAAGCGGTCGAGACCAAAGAGCGTGCGCTCTGAGTTGGCGGCTTCAACAATTCCGTCAGTATACAATACCATCCGGTCATGCGCCTCAAGCTCAAAGGCAATATTGGTAAATTGAATATCTTCAAATTGTCCCAGGACAGTCCCTTTCTCTCGAAATTCATACATTTTTTTCTCGGCCGGGCGCCATAGAGAAAACAAAAGATACCGAATAAAATCAAAGACAGATCGTTTGCTTTCCAGCGAAAAAGCGCTAGGACGATGGTTGTAAGGCCGATGAGCAACAAAAACGAGCCGAAAAGGAATTCTAATAATTCTGATCGCGGCAGGTCCCAGGAATCCTTGCTTTGCGGATTTACCGGAAGTTGTTCAGCAGGTGGTACCGCGCTCGTCAGAACAATTTGACCATCCGTCATATTTTCGGCGGCATGCTGATTTGAAGGAAAAAGCGAAAATAGCGCAGTCGCAACAAGAAGGACCGATAAAACCTGTATGCCGCTTAATATTCGCATTTTTTAAACCACACTATCTACAGCCGCTGAAGAAAACGCCTGGCCTGAGAAAGGTTTTCTGCGGCGGCAATCATCAGATGATCGTCAATGCGCTGCCCGTCAAGGTACTCATTGAGATGAAAATCGCTGCCGTCCATTTTACATATTTTCCCGCCGGCGGATTCTAAAATGACCCGTGCGGCCGCCAGACCCTGAAAGGAATCATTGGTAATGACGGCGGCATCGGCGCGCCCCATGGCCACATAACACATATGCGCGGATGCGCATCCCAGCGACCGGATTTTACCCGGAAAGGTGGCCTTATAGTTTTGGTGAAAACGGGAATAGGTTAATAAAAGGCTTTCGTCATCGATATGACCTGAATCGGTTACCCGAATTTTTTCATTACCCCAATATGCAGCCTTACCGGCCCGGGCGTGAAATAGATCGCCGGTTGCCGGCATGTAAAACAATCCCAGTGTCGGCCAAAAATTGTCCAGCAAGGCAATGGACATGCCCCAGATGGGAATTCCCCCCTGGAAATTGGCCACTCCCTCCAGCGGGTCAAATATCCAAAGATAGCGTTTTTGCCCATGGGAATAATTCTCATTGAGTTCACCAAAGCGAAAAATCTGGTGTTCCGGAAATTCCTGTTTGAGCCGATTTTGAAATACACTGTTCAGCTGGTTTTCAGCCTCGGTCACTACGCGTTCATCAAATCGCACCTGCGGCTTACCCTTGCCGTAATAGGCCATTGCTTTTTCACCGGCCTGATGAATGGCATCCATCGCAAATTCGCTTAGCTGATCGATCCCAGGGGCCATATAATACCTCCTTTAATATAAACCTTCGTGTTTGGTGTTTCATGTCTGGTGTTTGGTGTTTGGTGTTTTCTGTGTAGCTTTCAAAAAGCTAAACACCAAATACAAAATACCAAAGACTAGTCTTCTGTAATCTTTATCACCACCAGGGTGACATCATCTTCAGGCGCGCGGTCTCCCAGAAAAATATTAAATTCATGAAAACAGGATGTCAGAATTTCTCTGGCACTCGCCCGGGCAAGCTTACGGGTGATCTCATATATGGTTGACTTACCGAACATCTCACCAGTAGAATTGCGGGCCTCCCAGAGACCATCAGACCCCAGTAAGATAATCTGACCCTTTTTCAGGTTCGTCTTCTGATATTGCGCATAGTGCCCATCCATGTCAACGCCCAAAGCAATGCCGGCACCGCGCAACTCTTCAAAAGTGTCGGTCCGGGGGTCATAAAAAATGGCCGGATCATGCCCGGCGCGAACCCAGTACAGACATTTGGTTTTCGTGTCGATGGTCAGATAAAACAGGGTCATAAAACCACCGGTTTCTTCAAAATCTCTGGCCATCTGCTGATTCACATCGGATACGATATCCACCAGAGTGCCCGGCAGTATCGAGCGCTGACGCAAAAAAGCCCTGGCGGTCGCCATCATCAATGCTGCCGGAATGCCATGGCCGGACACATCTCCAATGGCCACCGTGAAATCGCCCGGATGGGTTTCACTGGTATCCGGAAAATCGTAGTAATCGCCCCCAGTCTCGTCACAATAGACTATGGTGGCGGCAACATCCAATTTATCCAGTTGTGGGTTTTGCCGGGGCAACAGGGTTTGCTGAACCTCCTGGGCCAGATACAGCGACTGACGAATCTCATCCCGCTCTATGAGCCCTTCGGTCATCTCGTTTAAGCCGTCACCCAAAATACCCAGCTCATCATTGGAAACCACCCTAACTTTTTGCTTGAAATGCCCTTTTCTCACGCGGCGCACCAGCACCATCATATCCGTGATGGGCTGTATAATGGATTTACCGGAAAGGACATTCAGCCTGCCACCGACGAAAATAAAAATAGCGCACAGGACAATTGAAAAAATGAGCAACTCCCGGCCGAAATCAGCAGCGGAAACAGTAATCAGGTCCTTTTCCCACAAAATAAAAGCCAGGGTGCCCACCAAAATAATCATCGGTGCCAGCGTCCCAACTCCATAGAGCACCCGTATTCTTCTGAGAATTGACAATTTAATGGTTCCGGGTATGGCGGCCAGTTTACCGGCCGGGAAAAAAATCCGAACCAGCCGGCGGCGGCTATAGGCCTCGGTCAGGAAAAAGGAAAGAATGGCTGAAATGTACCCGACCATAAACCCTCGAAATGCAACAAAAAAGCTGATTCGCGGCGGTGCGTCTCGGAAAATCACAAAGAAATAACCCAACAGCGCTGTTAAAACGATCCACATGACGAAATTGACCACCCCGAGTATAAAAGGCAGATTCAATATCCGCCGATAGGCCTTTTCCGCCAGATCGGATTCAATATCCAGCCCTTGACGTATCGTATTGATCACCCGCGTAATCGGGCGCTGAACAAGATATTGCAGCCCGATCCCGATGCAGATCACCAGGGGATAGAAAGAAAGAATGACGAGCCAGCCACCGGCTAAAAGGAAGGTCCGCTGTGCTTTAAAAAATTCCACCGGTGTGAAAAGGTTGAGCAGAACGATGATGAGAAAACCCATTAGATTTGCGCCGATATTTCGACCATAAAGTTCTGGGAAGCGGATTTTCTGAAAAGAAGAATCCAGAGTGGCTCTCAAGCTTGATATCCTTTCTGCGGGAATATATCGGCCTGTTTACGGCGCGGCAATATAGTCTGAATCAAAATAGCCGCTCAGAATCAAAGGATCAAGAGGAAATAAAATTTCCTGCGCTGATTGCCTAAATGACGATACGCCGTTTTAAACCCACTTCTTAAGTTTATTAGAATCTATCTATCCATAAACGATTGCTATTGACTCACCCGGAATAGTGGCATAATGCATCTTTGGAATGAGGGGTTTAGCACCAAGATTAAATTTAAATAATTGAAGAGGAGGGACTTACATGAGCTCAAATATTCCGACCCGCGAAGAAGCGCTGGCGCTTTTGAAACAATACAACAAAAACGAAAGCCTCGTTAAACATGCGCTGGCAGTGGAAGGCGTCATGCGCTACATGGCCCGCAAGCGTGGTGGGGACGAGGAAAAATGGGGAGTAATCGGCCTGATTCATGACCTGGATTATGAGCAGTTTCCGGATCAGCACTGCAAGAAGACCGAGGAAATATTAAAGGAAAACAACTGGCCGGAAGAATATATCCGGGCGGTGGTCAGTCACGGCTGGGGAATTTGCTCCGATGTCAAACCCGAATCCGATATGGAAAAAGTCCTGTATGCCATTGATGAGCTGACCGGTCTGGTGGTCACATCCGCCCTGGTGAGGCCTTCCAAGAGTGTCATGGACATGAAGGCCAAATCGGTTAAAAAGAAATGGAAACAGAAACAGTTTGCCGCCGGTGTGGACCGATCGATCATTGAACGGGGCGCCGAAATGATGGGGGTGGAGCTATCCGAGCTGATCACCGACACCATCATGGGCATGCGCGAAGTGGCCGAGGAAATCGGCCTGAAAGGCTCTGTTGAGTAGATTAGAAGTCGGAATTGTGAATGCGGAATATAGATTTTTATTTACCACAGAGCTCGCAGAGCACACAGAGAAAAAACTTTTCTTATTACTCCGTGGTCTCTGTGTTCTCTGTGGTGAATTTATCCGGTCGTAGGCGGCCGCGGTACAGCGAAAAGAAAATCCCGCCCGCACAGAAACACGAAAATACAATGAACGCCACCCGCACGCTTTTGATCAGCATGGCATAGGATTGGGGCGTGATCTGGGACCGTCCGATATATAGCGCAAAGATCAGCGTCACAATCCCCATGCTCAGCATCTGCCCTAAAAGCCGCATGGTGCCCACCGAGGCCGAGGCAATCCCGTAAAAGCGTTTATCCACCGAACTCATAATGGCATTCATGTTGGGAGATGAAAACAGGGCAAAACCAAAGCCCAGTATCATCAGGCTCACAACAAGGTAAGCCAGCGTCGTATGCGCATTCAGCACAATTAAAAGCAGCAGCCCCACAGCCGTCAGGCCCATACCCAGCGATGAAATCACGCGCGGTTCGATCCGGTCGGAGAGCCGGCCTGCCAGTGGAGAAAAAATTGCCATCACCACCGGCGTTGACACCAGCACTACACCTGCACTCTGGGGCGATAAGCCTTTGATGTATTGCAGATATAAACTGAGCAAAAAGCCAACTGCAAAGGTGGCGCTGTAATTAATCAGCGCCGCCAGACATGAAAACGCATAGGTGCGGTTGGTGACAAACAGATTGACCTCAAAGACTGGACTGGCCACCACCAGCTCCCAGCGAACAAAGGCGAACAATCCCACCACACCGGTCAGAATTAAGACAATACTCAGGGTATCGGGTAAAATAGATATGCCGTACATAAACGCAAAAATGGCGGTGCCGTAAATGATGGACCCGGTCAGGTCAAATTTTTGGCCTTCAGCGCCCTTCCATTCGCCTTTCAACTTAAAGATAATCAGCAAAATGATGACCACACCGAAGGGAATATTGATCAGAAATAGGCTTCGCCAGCTGAGGTGCTGGGTTAAGAATCCGCCGAAAAACGGACCGCAGGATAAGCCGATGTAAACGGCTGCAACGGCAATGCCCAGGACTTTGCCGCGTTCTTCCACCGGGTAAACCGAGCTTAAGATGGCAATGCCGGTGGCAAAAACCATGGCGCTGCCTGCGCCCTGGAAAATGCGAAATACGATCAGCATGGGCGCCGAGGTCGCCACGGCACACAGCAGCGATGTCAGGGTAAAAAGCGCCATACCGAGCATATAGATCTTCTTGCGCCCGTAAATATCCGCCAGCTTCCCAAAAGGCACCAGAGAAACGGCTGCAGCCAACAGATAAGAGGTCGCCACCCAGCTCAAGACCACCGCATCGGTTTTAAATTCCTTTCCAATCATCGGCAGGGCAATGTTGATCGAGGAGATCATAAAAGGCGTAATAAACGAACTTAAGGAGGCAATCGTCAGGGCGGTTAATTTTGTTGCTCTGTCATTCATTCAATTGAATTTC
>CAZJHF010000244.1:0-6241 GCA_964545505.1 uncultured Desulfobacterales bacterium
GCTACTCGCAACGCGGATCCTGCAACCGCCCTTCAAAATGTATTGATGTATTTCACCCGGTGTGGTCCTTACTGCCAAGGGCCTGACGTATTGCCTCCAGCACCTGATCGACCGTATAAAAATCGCTTTTAAATACCAGCTGGCCGCCGGGCGAGAATACAACCAATAGCGGGACGGTCAGGCTGCCGACTTCTTTGAGTTTTGCCTTACCGGCCGGGTTGTTGCCCGTAATGTCGACTTTCATCGGTACCACATCGCTCTGTGCCAGGGCAGCGATTATGCGGCGATCATGCAGAACGCCTTCCTCAAGTACCTTGCAGTTCAAACACCATTCGGCCGTAAAATCCATCAAGACAACTTTATTCTGGCCGATGGCTGATCCAAAGCGTTCGGGGGTATAATGAATCCAGTTGATCGGGGCCTTATCTACCAGCCGCACCGCACCCCAGATTGGCACAGCAATCAAAATAAATCCCAGACCGACAAAAATGGTTTTGGTTATTTTTCTGGAAGCCAGCTGCAGGGTCCGTAAGGCCAGCCAGGCACCGCCGGCAGCAATCAGAGCCATCACCGGCCACCAGAATAATTTGCTCGGCGGATTGGGCGGGGTACTCAGCAGGGCACTGATGCCAACGCCCACAAAATAGGCAGCCGCTGCCAGCATTAAAAGGCCCATGACCTGCTTGATAAGTTCGCTGGCCGGTCCGGTTTTGGGCATGCGGTCGACCAGCCTGGGAAACGCAGAAAGCAGCAAATACGGCAAAGCCATGCCACCGCCGATGGCTGCAAAAGTGGACAAAGTAATCAGCGGGGTTTGTGTCGCGGCCCAGGCGGCGGCGGCTCCCATAAATGGTGCTGTGCAGGGTGTTGATAGAACAGCGGCCAGGATGCCCAGGGCAAATGATCCCTGCAAACTATCCTGCTGGGGATTGATCATATAAATGAACTGGGGCAGGCGCAGCGAAAAAAAGCCGAACATTCCCAGTGCCATAATCCCGATGATGGTACCCACCAGGATGGTAAAAAGCGGATACTGGAACAGCTGATTGGTGGCGGTAAAGTCGCTGACCAGGGCAATCAGGATCCCCAGAATGGCCCAAAAGGCCAGCACACCCAGTGACATCATCAGACCCAGCAAAAAACATCGACGGCGGTCCTGCGCAGCATGGGACAGACTGATCATTTTAATCGGGATCAACGGCAGGACGCATGGTGTTAAATTCAGCAGCATGCCGCCGAAAGCCGCGACAAGGAGCAACAATAACCGTCCCGACCCTGATACCGGATTGACTGTAAATTCCCAGCCAAACAGGCTAAAATGAATACCCCCGACCTGCGATGTTGCCGTACGGTCCGGCAGATTGGCAAATAGCTCGGTGTTTATGCTGGCTACTGGCGCTCCGGACTCGACCACCGCCAGGGTTGTGTTCAGCTTTTTCTTTTCAGGAAACAGGCAGAAGCGATCGGAACAGGCTTGGTATTCTGTCTGGATATCCAGACCAATGGATCCCAACGGTATCTGATCTTCCAGCTTCATCGAAAGGGTTATTATCGTGCGGCCGCCAAACGACATCAGGTCTCCGCTGGCGTATTCTACTTTAAACGGTTTGGCTTGCGGGTAGCGGGCGCTTTCGATAGTCAGGCCATTGCTGGCTGACAACACCTGAACTTTTGTGGGATAGGGCTTGAAATCTTCGAAAGGCTGAATTTGACCGGCATCGGCATTAATGTGAAATCCATCTTTAATATCAATTATAACGGCCAGTTTTACGCTATCTCCGGGGCGCGCCCGGTCTACCGACCAGGCGGTCTGCAGTTGAACCACTTCGCCGGATGGCGAAGTGGCCGTCTGCAACAGGTTGCCGCTAGCTTTTTGGTCTTTGGCACCGGCGGTCAGGACCACCACTGTCATCAGGAACAGCCCCAGACAGCATGTCAACAGTAATCGTCTCAAATAGTTCATTATCGATACAACGGTACAGGGTTCAGAGGTTCAGGGTTCAGAGGTTATTTAATGCTATTTTTTGGCATTATTCTTTTAACTTTTGAACTCAGAACGCAGAACCCTTGAACCTTTACTGAAGCGTTAACTGAATTCCGCTTTTAAAACCCATTTCCTGCGCTTTGATGTCCAGATGCAAACTGGCCACAAATTCCAGCGGCGGATAAATCATTCGGTCGGTATTGCGCTGATCGATGGCTTTCAGGTATGTTTTGCAGTTATCACAAACATCGATTCGATAGTTTTTTTCCTGCTCACTGAAATAGTAATGTATGCTATTACTATCCTGATTTTCGCAAAACGGGCAATAGATTCTCTGGGCTGTCCACTGATGCCAGCAAAAGCCACAAAATAAAATCCGGTTGCCTTCATCTTCAAACAATGAAAATCCGGGTGCACTGCCGCAGACGGGGCAATACCCCTTGTCCCAGGGGTTGTCTGGATCCAGATAAGATGCCAGCTGTTCGGCGCAATGAACCAGGGAAGGCTTTATGCTGTTGTAGGCCATAAACGCCAGGGCCTTTTTTTCGATGCCCATGTCCTTTTCAATTTTTTGAAAATAAGCATCCTCTGTATTCAGAAGGGCTGCAAAGACTGCCTTCAGGTCAAGTTCTGTGGAAGCCAGGGTATTTTGGATGGCCCGGGCGGCATCCGCCATCTCGTCGTTGCCGGTTTCGGTTATCTGGCAGAGCTGCTTTAAAAGGGCGGTTGCCGCCTTTTGATCAACGACAAACTCTGATATCCCGATCAGCGAAAATTTTTCCTTGCGTTTGAGTGCCAGCGTTTCTGTGCTGATCTCTATTGGATCTAAATTGATTTGACCTTTGGAATCTTCCTGGGCCGTAAAAATTTTTTCGTAAAAAATTAAAAGGTCGGCATAAGCCGGTCGCAGCTTTTTAAGGGCTGCAACCGCCTGCGAAATCTGTTGGGATGTAATGGCCAGATCAGCTGTCATGGATTCTCCTTAATATGTGCTTATCATACCATTTATTATTTAAAAAGGGGAGGCGGCAAAACCGTCTCCCCTCTTTTTCGTTTGATTGGTTAGCGTTGATTTAAACGATGTTGGGCACCAAATTTTTCAATGGCCGCAACATGCGCCTGAGCGCCACCTGCCGTGAAATGCCTTGACCTGAATGTGAGGCCACAGCATTTTCATGATAAAGGCCGGGATCATAGGCCACCATGAAAACAACCCGAATGTCGTCCGGATCCAGCAGCATAGTACCACGGTGAGTTCTTTTGAGCACCGTCAGCCGATTTTGGGCCAGATCCAACATGTCAGCACGCTCTCCGAAGTTCATGGTACCCGTCGGGCAGGTCTTGACACAGGCCGGTTGCATCCCGGCGGCAACCCGATCGAAGCACATATCACATTTAGCCAGGGTGCCATCGGAGGCCTTGCGCGGGATGTTGTACGGGCAGGACTCGATGATTTCAGCAGCATCCAGATTTTTGGTCGCTGCCGTATAAATCACCGCCCCGGAAGGCTCATCATAGTAGATGGCAGCCGGATCTCCGGCGGTCTCCAGGCAGGGCGCTTCAAGGCAGTGGCGGCATTGGTCCGGAAAAAACAGCCACTTCAGCTGCCCGCCGATGACCGCCTCATTCATTCGCACCAGCTTGTAAGTATCGAAGGAAAGATCGGCCGGATTCTGGTAAGTCCCACGATTTTCAGTTTCTTCTGCAGGCAGATCGTGCCACTGCTTGCAGGCCACCTGACAGCCCCTGCAGGCTGTGCATAGTGTGGTATCGACAAAAAATGACTTACTCATACGATCACCTCCTTCTATACCTTCTGGATGTTGACCATAAAGGCCTTGGTTTCGGGTATACGGGTATTGGGATCACCGGTGGAAGGCGTCAGCAGGTTGGCGCTTTCTTCCTTACCGCTATCGGGTTTTTGCCATCCGTAACACCACGGAAAGCCCACCTGATGTACTTCTGCACCCAGCTGACCGGCTACTTTCAGCGGTCTGAGCCGTTTGGTGACAATGGCGGTGCATTCCAGCCGCCCCCGGGCTGAAGTGGCCAGGACGCGCTCGCCGTTTTTGATGCCTTTGAGGGTCGCCAGCTCTTCGCTCATCTCCACAAATACCTGAGGCTGCAACTCCAGCAGCCAGGGCTGATGACGGGTCATGACACCGGTTTGCCAGTGCTCAACCACCCGGTAGGTGGTCCCCACAAATGGAAAGCGCGGGTCACAGGTTTTATAAACATCCGCCTCAGTCCCATAAACCGCTGCAGTGGGGTTGGTGTAGGTGGAGCTCATGAAGTTTTTCTCCACCGGACATTCCATGGGTTCGTAGTGCTCCGGCAGCGGCCCGTCAGCGCGGCCCGGGCCAAATATCTGGCCGCGGCCATGTTTGCGCATGATAAAGGCATGCCGGGCTTTGGGATTGGGATTTTCAAGGCTGTCCAATGGTGGCCAGCCCCCATCAGGAACATCTCCACCTGACCATTTGGCCCCGTCCCATTTAATGACCCAGTCCGCTTTATCCCAGGGCTGCCCCTTCAGATCCACCGAAGCACGGTTGTAAATAATACGACGGTTAACCGGCCAGCACCAGGCAAATTCGGGATACAGTCCGATGTTGTTGGAAGCGTCTTTGCCACTGCGCCGGGCGGCCATGTTGCCCTTTTCGGTGTAGCTGTTGCAATACAGCCAGTTACCCGATGAGGTCGATCCGTCAGCCTGCAGGTAAGCGAAGCTGGGTACCAGGGTGCCCTCTTTGAAGGCTTTGCCCTTGACCGTCACATCTTTTAGAAAATAGCCATTGATTTCCTTGGCCACCGCGTGGGGGTCGTAATTGCCTTTGGACAGATAGTCCCATTTGAGGTTGCGGATCGGTTCGGGGAAGGTACCGCCATCTTTATACTGGGCTTTTATTTTATTGCCCAGCTCCATGATGATCTGGCCGTCTGGCCGGCTGTTGCCCAGCGGTTTGGGACCCTCATAACGCCACTGGCTCCAGCGGCCACTGTTGGTGATGCTGCCTTCTTTTTCGATGGAGACTGCCGCCGGCAGGAAAAACACCTCAGTTTTGATTTTGGTGGGATCCTCGCCCGGCCCGCGCCAGAAGGAACCGGTCTCATTATCGAAAAGGTTGACATTGACCATCCAGTCCAGCTGTTTTAGAGCTTCACGGGTTTTGCCCGCGTGCGCCCCGCTGCAGGCCGGGTTCTGACCCCAGGCAAAAAAGCCTTTAAACGTTCCTTTGTACATTTCATCGAACAGATCCAACCAGGAATAATGCTTGCCGTCATCGACTTTAGGCAGCCAGTCATAACCATAATCGTTTTTGGCTACGGCGCTGTCGCCAAAAAACGATTTGAGTAGACTGACCGAATATTTGGGATAATTTTGCCACCAGTTGGCCGATAGCGAATCGTTGCTCTTGGGCGTCCACTTCTGGTTGTAAGCTGCCAGCGAAAAGTTGGATGCGCGTGGCGTCTTTAGGTAACCGGGCCAGATGTGCCACAGCAGGCAATGGTCGGTGGAGCCCTGCACGTTGGACTCACCGCGTAAGGCGTTGACGCCCCCGCCGGCGACTCCCATATTGCCTAACAGCAGCTGGATGATGGCCATGGTGCGGATATTCTGGGTGCCCACGGTGTGCTGAGTCCATCCCATGGCATACATGATGGTGCCGGCTTTACCCCTGGCGCCGGTGGCACTGTAGGTTTGATAGATTTCTTTCAAATCGGCCTGTGGTGTGCCGCTGATTCTGGAAACCAGCGCGATATTGTAACGGTCGAAATGTTTCTTTAAAATCTGAAACACACAGCGCGGATGCTCCAGGGTGCGATCCATTTTGGGAACCCCGTTGGCATCCATTTCAAAAGCCCATTTTTTCTTATCATACGTTCTGGTCTGTTTATTGAAACCGGCAAACAGACCATCATCAAAAGAATAGTCTGTGCCCACAATAAACGATGCGTTGGTATAGGCCGCCATGTACTCCTTGTTATACAGATTGTTGCCGATGATGTACTTGATCATGCCGCCGAGGATGGCAATATCGGTTCCCGAACGCATGGGCGCATAAAAATCCGCCCGGGCCGAGGTGCGCGTGAAACGCGGATCGACGCTGATGAGTTTGGCGCCTCTTTGCTGGGCCTCGGTGACATATTTGAAGGAAATAGGATGGTTCTCGGCAGCATTGCTGCCCATGATCAAAATGCAATCACTGTTTTTGATATCAATCCAGTGATTGGTCATCGCGCCGCGTCCGAACG
>CAZJHF010000245.1:0-6226 GCA_964545505.1 uncultured Desulfobacterales bacterium
TTCTCACTTCCCGGATGGAAGCGGGAAAACTCAATCCGCCTGCGGCGGAAACCACTCAGGCATCTGATACCGGCTTTCTGTATTTACGTTTTACCTCCACACCTGCCGGCCCAAAGTTGATTAGAAGGCCCACTTCTTTGTTCAATCCATTGAGGTAATTCACAAGCTGTACTTCATGCTGCTTTACCAGATTTTGAACTGATTTTAATTCCACAATGACCTTATTTTCGACAAACAGATCAACATTAAAATCACCGATCACCTCATCATCATAATACACTTTGAGCGGTTTTTCTGACTCAACTTGTAAATTGTGTTTGGCCAATTCTAAGATCATGGCATTCTGATATACACTTTCAAGGAATCCAAAACCCAATTGATTGAAAACCTGATAGGCAGCACCTATGATTTTATGCGTTATCTCCTCATGTTCCATTTATCGCTTCGCCAGTATTGTCATTTCATTTTCTTAGACAGGATTTACAGGATATTGCAGGATATTTTTTATCTTTCCCACTTCCCACCTGCCTGCCATCGTGCCTGTCCGGCGTAGCTTCAGCGAAGACGGAAGCCGCTCAGGTGAGGCGGGCGGGGACGGAAGCGGGAAAACTCAATCCGCTTTGAGCGGAATAGAATGGATTTTATAATTATTTGTTTTGGAAATTTTTTTATCACGACTTAAATCCACATATTTAAATTTGTATTTATAATTTCCATCTTTATTCGCCAAAGGCGATTGGTGTTTGGGCGCTCTCTTGCCGCCGTCGCTGCTTTGAGCAGCTATAGCGTGCCAAGCCGGAGAGCGACCAAAAGAAAAAATCCAATAAATCCTGTAAATCCTGTCTAAAAAAAATTCTGACACCTGAAACCTTATTTTATTGTTGCAGCATGCGGGTCAGCGCGGCGCTGAGGTCGGCAAGCTCGACGGGCTTGGTGAGGAAGGTTGTTACGGTGTTTTTGATGCGGTCGTCAAATTCATCCAGACTGCCGGCTTCATAACCGGTAATAAACGCGATCTTGGCAGCCGGATTTAAATCCAGGATCTTTTCAGCGCAGTTGACGCCATCCATTTCCGGCATGTTGATATCCATCAGCACAATATCAGGCTGTATGGCCTGGTACTGCTCGATGGCGTCCTCACCGCTGATGGCAACTGCTGATTCGTATCCCAGACTGTTGAGCAAGTTTTGCATGGCCTTTAAAATCTCTTCTTCGTCATCGACCACCAAAATCGTTTCTCCGTTGCCGTGGGTGATTTCTTTGACGGGTTGCGGCTTTTCCGCAATGTCCGTTTCACCTTTCACCAGCGGGAATGTCATGGTAATGAGGGTGCCCTTTTTAGGCTTGGATTCAATTTGAATCAGACCGTCGTGGCTTTTGATGATTCCGTAGGTAGTTGAAAGTCCCAGACCGGTGCCCTTGCCGATGGGTTTGGTTGTAAAAAAGGGATCAAAACATTGTTCGATGGTTTTGCGGCTCATCCCCTGACCGTTGTCGGACACGATCAATTCAGCGTGGTTGCCGATCTGCCTGGCATGAATGCGCAGCTGCCCGCCGGCGGGCATCGCATCGCGCGAATTGTTGCACAGGTTCATGATCGCCTGGCTCAGACCGGCATAATCTCCCAGGATTACCAGGGAGTCGGGAGCATCAATTTGAATATCGATTCTCTTTTCAAATGATTTCTTGACCAGCTCATAGGTATCTTTGATAACGTTGACCAGGTCAACCTTGCTGAATTCCTTGGCCATCTGTTTGCGAGAAAATTGCAAAAGGCCGTCTACCAGACCGGCGCCGCGCTTGACGGACTGACCGATACGCTCGGTGATCTCGGCAACCTCTGTGTTTTCTTGATTATTCATCTGGATCACCTGGGTATTGACCAGCACCTCTGTGAGGGTGTTGCGGAAATTGTGGGCCACACCGGCTGCAATGGTGCCGATGGCCTCCATTTTCTGTACATGCTGCAAGCGCATCTCCAGCTGTTTGCGCTCGGTGACATCGGTGATCAGCAGAATGATAGTCAGCGATTCGCCCTTGACCGGTATGCATGAAATCGTCACCAGCCGACCTCCCAGTTCGATCGGGTTTTTGGTGCCGATTTCAAAACGTTTTTCGTCGCCGGACTTTAAAATGGCGGCCAGTTTGTCACCAGCGTTGCCTTCGAATAAATCCGGTGAATAGGATGCCAGCAGGTTACCCTTGTCCAGCCCGAACATTTCCACCGCGCTGGCGTTGGCATACACCACCTTGCCTGAAAAAATCTCCAGGATGCCTTCTGACATACTCTCCAGGATGGTCTCCAGATGATGGTTGCGGGACAGCAGCTCTTTGGTCAGCTGCCGCGCATAGACATTTTCAAGGCCCTTGATCGGTTTGGGCGCGTCTTCCTGGCGGGGGACTTCAGAGGCTTCGATTGCCGCCAGCACGTGCTTGCCCATCATATCAAAAGGCCCTTTGGCAATGTATGCATCTGCGCCGATTTCGGTGTGATCAAAATCGAGCTCGGCCACTGCTGCCGACAGAATCACCAGGTAGCAATCTTTCAGGTGAGGCATTTTACGGACGATGTGGCACAGCTTGTCGCCGTCGATTTTGGGCATAATCAGGTCAAAAAACATGATATCCGGATAAAAAGAGGTCAACAGATTAAGGGCTGCAAAACCGTCCTGGGCCGTAGCTACTTCGTGGCCTTCCTTCTCCAGCAGATCGCTTGCGAATTTCAACAATATCCGATCATCGTCAACCAGCAGAATCTTTTTACTCATTAGCTCAAAACCTATTTGTTTTTTGACAGGATTAACAGTTTATATCTTAGACAGGATTAACAGGATTATTCAGGATCTTTTTTTTCTTTCTCACTTCCCTGATGGAAATGACAAAACTCAATCCGCTTTCAGCGGAAAAAAATTTCTAACAGGCACCATCAAAAAGGGAATATATTAATGTGCCTATTAATTAACGCATATCCCGTAGGCAAGTTCACCCTCGCCGCAGGCGATTGGAAGTTTGGGCGCTATCTTGCCGCCGTCGCTGCTTTGAGCAGCTATAGCGTGCCAAGCCGGAGAGCGGCCAAAATAGAAAATCCAGTTAATCCTGTAAATCCTGTCTAAAAAATTTTTCTAAGGCTGCTGTTTGCCTTATCCACGGATATCAGTTGAAAGGAGCCGATACAAGTGAAAAGACTCGTAACTCGCAACAAGCAACCCGCTAATTGCCTCCTGCTATTTCTTTGACCAGCTGCTTCAGCTTTTGCCCTACCTGCTCAAGCTGGTCAGCCAGGGAATCGACAATCTGATCCGCATCGCCCAGTGTGCCGTTGCGCCCCATCTGCTCAAGGGTGTAAGCCGTATCGGCTGCATTTTCAGCCTGGAAATTCCGCAGCATGCCTTTAAGGGAATGGGCGGTGCGGGCCAGGGTCTTGGCGTCGCTGCTCTTGAGGGTATCGCGCAGTGTGTCAAGCATCTGCGGGTAGTCACTGATGAAGATTTCGACCAGTTCCCCAAAAAGATCGTGGTCATTTTCAAATGACTTGAGCAGACCGTCAAACTCACGGTTGCCGGATTTTTGATCGTCCCCTGTTGCGTCAAATTCTTCATCGGGTGGTGACGGCACCAATGCTTCCATGGCCTTAAAAAGCTTGGTTGCCGAAATGGGCTTGGACACATAACTGTCCATACCGGCTTTCAGGCAGCGCTCGCGGTCCCCTTCGGTCGCATAGGCCGTCATGGCGATAATCGGTATGCGGCCGCCGCTGCGGGCTTCTCGTTTCCGTATTTCGCGCGTCGCTTCAAAACCGTCCATTTCCGGCATTTGAACATCCATCAAAATAACATCAAACAGTTCCGGGTCAAATGCGTCCACAGCCTGTTGCCCGTTTTCTACCAGTATCGGTTGCAGGCCGTTTTTTTCAAGCAGCCGCAAAATAAAGGTTTGATTAAAAGGCGTGTCTTCGGCCACCAAAATTTTTAAGCCGCGCATGGCCACCTTCATGGTGGCTGCAGGCGCTCTGGGCGGTTGCGCCTTGGCTGCGGGCTTAAGATCAAGTGCGACCTGCAAAAGATTCAGCAGCTCCGGCGGATTGAGCGGTTTGGTGGCGCTGGCTTTAACGCCGAGATTCTCAAATTCGGCTTTGCGTTTCAAATGCGGAAAGGTCAGCATCATGGCTACCCGCAGGTGCTTGAATTGCTGTGACTTAATCCAGCGTGCCAGACTGAATCCGTCGGAGCCGGGCATGTCCGAGTCAATGATCACCAGATCAAGCGGATGCTCGGCAGCGCTGCTTTCTGAAATCATCTGGCGGGCCTCCTCTGCATTGGCGGCAAATTGGGCGGTTAGCTGCCAGTTGTCGAGCATCTCTTTGATCAAACGAAGGGCAGCGGCATTATCATCGACAAAAAGGATGCGCTGGCGGGTCAGACCATCGACGGTCGGCCCCAGAGTCACCGGCGGTTGCTCGGGCAGGCGTTCCAGGGCGGCCGAAAATTCAAAACGGCTGCCCTGGCCCGGTTCACTGGCAACCGTAAGTTCGCCACCCATCAATTTTACCAGCTGAGATGAAACCGCCAAACCGAGCCCGGTCCCGCCGTATTGATTGGTTGTTTTGGCATCCACCTGTTTGAAGGCACTGAAGATGTCTTTGTGTTTTTCTCTGGGAATACCAATCCCCGTATCTTCAACTGAAAAGTTCAAAAGTGCTTTTTTATCGGTGTGCTGATCGGAAACCACATTAACGACGACTTCTCCATCATTTGTAAATTTAACCGCATTTTCAATCAGATTGAGCAAAATTTGACGCAGGCGGCCCGGGTCTCCCACCAGGCGATCGGGGACATCCGGGGCCACCCGGTATGCCAGTTCAAGCCCTTTTGTCTGCGTGCGCATGCCCATCATGCTGAGCGTATCTTTCATAAAAGCACGCAGATCAAAGGGCGCATTTTCCAGTTCAAATTTGTCGGCTTCGATCTTCGAAAAATCAAGCAAATTGTTAATCAATGACAGCAGCGCGTAGGCAGATGAAATCACCACATCAAGATCTTCGCGCTGATCCGGTCGCAGATCTGTTTCCAGCATCAGCTCGATGAGGCCAATGATCGAATTGAGCGGGGTCCGGATTTCGTGGCTCATGTTGGCCAAAAAGCGGCTTTTTTCGCGATTGGCCGCTTCCGCCGCCATTTTGGCCTGCTTGAGCGCCTCCGCCTCTCTGCGCTCGGTAACGTCTCGCAGAAAGCCGCCATATCCGGTGAGCTCACCCTTTGAATCGGTTATCGCGATTATGGAGGTTTCTGCATGGCGCCGTGAATCGTCTCGCCGGATCAAAAGGAGATCCAGCGCCTTGACGGCATCCCTTGTCCGATAGAGCTCATTGATGGCGTTCAAAAGCCTCCGGGAGCTTTGTTCATCCAGATAGGCCGTATGACTCATATCGGTCATATCCACCCTGGAATATCCGAGAAGTTCACACATCGAGTCATTGAAAAAGATAAAATTGCCGTCGATATCCAGCTCATAATATCCATCCGGGGTCGTTTCAACGATCCGCCGGTAGCGTTCCTCGCTTTCGCGCAGCATTTGTTCGGTGATCTTGCGCCGGTTGACAGTATACTGGGCGTGGGCACCAAAGATGATGAACAGACATAAAATGGTTAAGCGACTCCAAATTTCGCTGAGCCCCGGGCCGACCAGCCGCTGAAAAAAATTGACGTCGTACTCGGTAAAAAGGTACAGAACCGAGTCGAAAATCGTGTAGAACAGTGCCAGCCCAAATCCGATCAACACCATTTGGTCCCAGAAGCGGACGCGTATTTTCTGTTTTATTTCGATGGCTGTCATCAGATAAATCCCCTTATCGTTGCTTTGATTTTAAAGTATAACTAGAAATATTTATCAAGTAACGAATAGATTTTCAAGTACTCAAAGGTTCTGGGTTCAAGGTTCAACGTTCAAAGGTTCAAAGGTTCCCTTCTTCGCCCTTCGGGCTACGCAGGGCAAGCAGGGTTCTGGGTTAACGTTTTGCTGGTAGGCTGGAAGGCTTTAAAAGCTCATAGCTGATAGCTCATAGCTCATAGATAGGGGCTGGTAGGCTGTGAAGACGAAATTTAAAAAATTATCACGAAAGCACGAAATCTCAGAAACACGAAAAAAAATAAAAAATTTAAATACTTTCGTGCTTTTAACTTTTCGTGTTTTCGTGATTAGAAACTAGTTCTGCAAAAAATTTGTGTCC
>CAZJHF010000246.1:0-6190 GCA_964545505.1 uncultured Desulfobacterales bacterium
GGACCTGGGATGCACCATTGAAGAATGCAAAATAGGTGGTCTGGGAATTCATCTGGCCAAAAACCTGATGGACGAGGTCTGCTATCAGCGCTGTAAAGATAAAAACCTTCTAACGCTCAGGAAACATATTCAGGATCCGCAACCCGCAAAAAAACGGATGAAAGGCTGAACCTAAATTCGATGCCGACATAAAATGCACAGCGGGCATTGTTTGACGGCGTTTGGCATATACTTCATTCGCGCGCTTTCAAATAAAAATGGGAACGACCTTTTATTCGAAAGCTGGGTACCAATTCATATTTAAATTTGAAACCCTCAATTTGAGTTAATTTGGACGGAGGACAGTCAATGGAAATTATCGAAGAAAACCACGGCGGGATTAATATTTTTAAGCTTAACGGACGCCTTGACTCCAATACATCCCAGGGATTTGAAAAGAAAATATTTCAGGCCATTGATGATGGTTCTAAAAGTATGATCATTGATTTTAAAGACCTTGACTACATTTCGAGTGCCGGGTTACGCGTTATTCTCAAGGCGACCAAAGCACTAAAACGCGAAGATGGCAAAATGTTGCTATGTGACATGCAGGATTACGTCAAAGAGGTCTTTGAAATCGCCGGATTCGATTCTTTTCTGCCTATTGTCGGCACCATGGATGATGCCCTGCAAGGTTTTTAAAAATTTTGCAGCCGAACGCCACCGCCGGGTGCGGTTAGCGCATTCCGATTAAACCGCGCCTGCCCAGCTCCCGTAAGAATTGAGTGACCGCAACCTCCGCCTCCCGGGCCTCCAGTTGATGGGTTGTGGCAAATATGCTGATCAGCTGTCTCACCGAACAGTTTCCATCAATCATGGCCCAGACCGAAGTCCCCAGACCGTCGAGCTCAAGCTTTCTCGTCTGAATTTGAGCCTCGGATCCACCAAAACGCTTTACCAGACCGGCAAAAAAGGACCGTATCGTGACCGGATAATGAATAACCACCGCGCCGCTATCCAATCGCTCTTCGCGAATCTGAAGGTTTTTAGACGGAATTCGATTGAGTGCTTCCGCCCGGCTGATAACCGGTCCTTTCGGCTTTTTCTTAAATAATCTCATAGTGGCTACAGACGTGCTCCAACACTGCGGTGTCGAGGGGTTTTTTGCCTTCAGCCTTGACGCCCAGGATACGATTTTTGGCTTGCAGATGCCAGAGCCCCAACCAGCCGTAGGAAGCCCTGTGATTGAAACGGCTAAGCCGCCGCTGCCACTCGGCCAGCGGCGCAGTACTCCATTCAACCATGTCGTGCCCGTCGATGGTGCCGGCAACCGGTTCGCTCCGGCCAAAGCTGGCGACCGTTTTGGCAAACTGCGTCAGATCCTGCTTGTCCAGCAAAACAGCAGCCATGGACCAACGGTACAAAATAATATGCTGGCTGCCATCTGCAAAATCAAGCATATATTGACCGGCATCAAAACGATAGCTATTCAACTTGTAGGTTTCAGGCATCAGCGCTTTGATCTCGTATGCCGACCACAGAACCTGACCATCTGAGCGGTGGTCGCGAATCGAGCTGAGTATCTCGGTTGAAACCGTCTGATTTGGATATGACCGTTTCTGAAAAAATTGAACCAGGGTGGCATGGCGGCATGTCGCACAAAACAAAAGCACACCGCGGCCGCTGGTGGAAGGTGACTGCCAGGAAAATTCGCTGGCCGCAAAGCCGGACAAGGCCTGGGCCCATTCTGATGTTAGCGGCTCGGGCTTGAGCGATTTTCTGAGCGATCTTGTTTGAAGAGCGGTTAAGCGCTTAAGGTGGGTTGAATGGGAGAATTGACCTTTAACCGGGGCCCATTTGATTTCCATGATCGGCCCGTTTTCATCTTCAATGGAAAGGTAGCGAATACCGATTTGGCTGAGCTGCCAGTCGGCGGGGATTTTAAAACGCATGCCGTACCAGGCGATCTCTTTCCATCGATTCAGCAAAGCCCCTCCGCTAGCGTGGTATATAAAGCTCCCAGCCGCTATCTTGTGTCTTGACAGCCTTCCACTCCCGCTGTCGAAGTCTTTCCCGATAGTTGAGTTGCTTGCGTTTATAACACAGCAGATCGTTTTCGATCAGGGTCGTATTCGTCAGCTTTACCGAATTACCCATTTTTTCCTGCTCATCCTTGGTGTTGTGTTGAAGGATGAGACTGATACTCTGGTTTTGCTGATTGGTAAAAGACCATTTCCAGGCATCCACGATTTTGAAAGGATCCCCCCGATACTCATCGGGCTCGCCGAATCGCTTTTTAAATCGTTTGAGCAAACTTTTATAAAACTTTTTGCTGGAATCCGCATATTTTAATTTGATTCTGACAATATGGCCCGGTTGTTCGCAAGTGCCAAAAGCAATTAGTCCGCTTTTAAACCCTTGGGTAAACTTGATTTCAACCTCTTCAATATTTTCCGCATAGCGCACCGGCAGAGCGGTGTCCATGATCACGCGGTCTGCAACCTTTTTAATATCCTGATTCAGCACAAAGCCGCCAACCTGATCGGGCGCTTCTGCCAGGGTCATACCGGGAACACATAAAAGAAGCAAACCCATACCGAAGACCACCTTTTTTTTCATGGCAACCTCTCTTTTCTTTGAAGCGTTCTTAGCGGGCAGGCGTCGGCTTTTTCTTCCGAAACGGTTTTCACCAACGCAACTGAAGGGCCTGTATGCATATGAATCCTTATTTTATACCGAATAAAGTACTGATTGGCAAGCACATGGTATTGACTTTTCGCCACCGGTAGACAGGAGATCCTGTCATCGACGATGAAAGGCTTCTGAGATCATGGCTGGCTGTTAAGCTATTTTTTTGTTCATCACTCTTTTAATTTCGCGTATTTTGCCCCACAAAACCGATTTTAAATTCAAATAAATGAATTTAATTTTAGCAAGCAGAGAATCCTGCAGGACGGCATCTTTGACAATTGCATCGGTGGTGTGCCCAAAAGCAATCAACCAGATGATATTTTGCAGCATTTGTCTTTTCGTAAAGGGAAATAATTTTGGTGCATATCCCCAGGTTCGAAACAGACGCTGTGCCAGCGTGTCAAGGTGTGCTTCTTCTGCCTTAATGTGTCCGTCGCTTAAAGCCCTGTGGGTTAACGGATAATCCGGAAAATACTGCAGCGAATACAAATTAAAATGCAATGGTTTCGGCAATGCAAGCAGAAGTTCGATTGTCTCTTTCAGGGTGTCTTCCGTGTCATATGGAATATCCATGATTAAATCGTATCGGATTTTAACGTCATATTTGGCGATCTCATGGGCGAGTTTGATGATTTTGCTGTTTTTGCCCGGCCGCTTGAAAACCTGATTTCTGATTTGATCCGTTCCGGCCTCAATGCCGAATTTGGCACGGTGAAGGCCGCTTTTTACCAACCGGCCAATGGTTGATGGTTTTACCAGTGTAGGGTTATACTGGACCTTAAACGGCAGCCCGATCTCTTTGGGATACAGCTTTTCAAACTCACTCAGCCAAGTTTCATCGATTCCAAAATTTTCATCATGAAACTCAACAATTTTTTTTTGGTTTCCGGGTATCGCCAGGCTTTCCTTCAATTCGTCGATTACATTGGGTACCGAGCGTCTGCGATTAAAATGCCCCAAGCCTTTATATTTGGGTCGCAGTAAGCTATTGACACAATAGGAACACATAAACGGGCACCCGCGCGCGGGCATGATGGCCAAAATAGGCTCTAAGATCGTCGGATCATTTTGGATAATTTTATCGGCACCAATAAAGTAGAAAGAGTCTCTTGCATATGCCGGGAAAGGAATGGCGTCCAAATCCTGAATCAAAGGCCGCATTGGATTTTTTTTGATGTGGCCGTTATTTTTCGACCATAGGTTGGCAATAGGCAGATCGTCTTTTCCATCTCGTAAAGTTTGGACCAAATCGGCCAGGGCGCCTTCGCCCTCACCCAAACAAACCAGATCCGCTTCTTCGATGCAGGTTTCAGGTGACAGGGTTGGATGGATGCCGCCCCAGACAATCGAAGCCGATGAGTTCTTTTTGACGATCTGAGTCAGTCGTTTTGCAATCGCTACATAGGGCGACAGGACACTCAAACCCACAAGGTTGGGATTGAGCTCACGGATTTTCTCTGCAAACAGCTCTTCCTCATTTGCGGTGGGATATTTGATGTCATTGGTGAAATGATTCTTAAAAAAAATAGTGTGGGGATCAACACCTTCGATATTTTCCAACAAAGCGTGCATCGTCCGGACGGAGAAGTTCTGATACTTGTACAAAGCAATCAAAACAACAGTGATCGGTTGGCTGGATGAGGATGGCAGCATTTTTTAATCCCAGTTAGAAAAAAACGTCGCAAAAGCCGGATGGGCATTCAAGGTCATAAATTAAGCGTTTATCCAGGGCAGTCAATGACCACCCGCAGAGCGGGTGGCTTGGATTTTACCGCCATAGGCGGTAAAAGACAGGGGCGCGAAGTGCCCCAATCGTTGAAAACAACGCGGTTTGAAAAACCCAATCAAGGCGTCTTGCGGTTGTAGAAAATAAGTTTGAATACAGCAAGGATTTTTTGACCGCCACGGTAAGGTAAAGACCGATGAGTGCTAATAGGCCAGCCGACCCAACGATTTCAGTATCAACGTAACCCCCATCGCAAACATGCCGGTCAGCCCCATGCCACAGGAAAATCCAGCCAGCAAAACCGGTGCATACTGGCGCCACATGGCCCCGTAACGTTTGAGGAAAAAAAAGCGCCCCAGCAACGCCCCGGCCACTTCAAGAAACATAGCGTGCGGCAGGGTCTGACCCAGACCGCGCACCATACCATACACCAGCATGATCGGCAGTCCAAACAGGGTTAAAACAGCATAGGAAATCACACCCAGCCCCAGACCGGCAATCACGTAAACAAAATTGAGCGCCTGATAAAAAGCAGCATTGCCCTCCAGTGTCGAGCTTTGCATCAACAGCGTGTTGAGGGCCTGCAAATGCCAGATTTCCTGGGCAAAGGGATAAGCGCTCGAGGGGATGGGCGCCAGACGCCAGATAAACTGTGAAAACAGCAGGCTGGCAGTCATGACAATCGGAAATACCACAATTTCAGACTTGATAATACCGCGAATACTGGTACCGGTCAGCTCGATCTGCCGGAAATTGACGGTGGCTTCACCGTAGTTATGGATCGGAATCGGCGCATACCAGATCTCAATCCCCTGATAGCCGAAATATTTAGCACCGGCAATAAAGCTAATCTCGCGGACCAGCGGCAAACTCACAAACTGCCCGGCAATACCCTCCATTCGGGCAGTGATATACGAAACGACCGGGGTGTAGATAAAGCCGTAGGCGATAAAAAAAGGCCACGGAAAATTTGGAACCAACCACAGGCAAAGTAAAACATAAGAGATGGTGGAAAAAACATAGATGCCGATGGAAATCCAGAAGTTGAAATCCCCCCGGCCAGGCGGCGGGCGAAATAGATCACGTAGACTGCCCCGGGCGCCCTCTTGCTTACCAAAAGAACGCAGCACATGCCATATCCCCACAAAAGCGATCGCCAGACCCAATCCGATGCTGAAGCTCATATAAAAATCGAAATTATTGGCAAACATTGTATCGACGGTTTCCATGCCCGGATGCCAGCGGGTCAGGATCCCGTTTTTATATAAAATCGGATTGGCCACAATCGTAATAATGATTCCGACCAGCCCGCCAATAACTGCCCAGAAGGGCAGCACCATACCGATGAAAACCAATCCCAGGTCCAGTTGAATTCCGGTGGCCACCGCCGGCAACACCCCTTCGGTATGACTGGTCAGCTCAACCCAGGGAATGGGTATCAGCCGGATCGGCTCCATCAGGATCAGGCCTGATACGGTGGGCAGCAACACGTAAACCGCCCCGAAAGCCAACCCCATGACGCCGCCGATGGAAAAGACGCGCCATTTCCAGCTTTTTTTCTTGTCCTCGGTCGATTCAGCCAGAGCCATCGTTCCCAGCGCCGCTACCGGCGCCATTGGAAACGGCAGTTTTTCAACATCGGAGGTAATCCGGAAAAGCGCATATCCCAGCCCGAACTGATCGATCCGTTGAATGATCTGAGTGCCCACCAGCAGCAATATCGGAATCAGCCAGTCGCGGTGGAAAAAGGTGCGCTCCACCAGAGAAGCGGATTCCGGAGCCGGCGCCACCCAG
>CAZJHF010000247.1:0-6131 GCA_964545505.1 uncultured Desulfobacterales bacterium
TTGGCCTTTTCCTGTGCTTTTCGCAAAGATGTCTTGGGCACCCGTGTCCCAGAAGAATTAAAGATCCTACAAGACCACCTTCCGCCGCAACTGCCGGTAAGCGGATTTTATTCTTTTGGTGAAATCGCCCCCCTGGTAAAAGGCCAGGACAGCTTTTTCCACGGCGCCACCCTGGTGACCCTGCTGGTCGGCCAGGGCAATGGTGAAGGCGCTCATCGCAAAACGTCTGAATATCCGCAACGACAGAGGGGTCAAGAATCAAAACCGGCCGATCTGCCACAAGAAGACCCGCAGACCATCGATCAGCTAAAGCAGGCCAATGCATTCTTAAAAAGAAAACTAAGCCGTTCAGAAATTTATCGCCAGCGATTAGAAGAGGTAAAAGATTTCAATGCGCGCATGCATCATAAAATCATTCAGGAAGTCGACGACGCCCGCCGCGAAATCCAGCAAAAAGAAGCTGCCCTGCGTAAGAGCGAAGAAAAATACCGCCGCATCGTCACCACTGCCGGCGAAGGCTTTATTCTGATGAATGAAGATCTGGTCATCACGGATGCCAACCAGGCCTATTGTCAGATGATCGGATATGCTAAAAACGAGATTATCGGGAAAACTCCGTTAGATCTCGCCACCGACGATTTTAAACAATTTATGCAGATCAACCAGGAAAAAATTCTGTCCAAGGAATACCGCCGATTCGAATGTTCCCTGGTTGCCCGCAACGGCCGGCATATACCGGTGCTTGTTCACGGCAACACCTTGCGTGACGACAGGGACAACATCATCGGAAACATGGCCTTTGTTACCGATATGACCGAACAGAAGAAAGCCCTGGCACTGGCGGCCGAGGTCCAAAAAAGCTTGCTTCCCCAGGGCAGCCCCCAGATTCAGGGCCTGGATGTGGCCGGTAAAAACGTTTCCTGTGAGGAAATCGGGGGAGATTATTTTGACTTTTTAGGCAATAAGGAATATCCGGATGCACCTTTTAGTATTGTGGTGGGCGATATTACCGGCCACGGTGTGGATGCCGCGCTGCTGATGACCTCCGCACGCGCCTTTTTGCGCATGCGTGCCGCCCAGTCCGGAGATATTTCTGATATCATAACGGAAATGAATCGTCATCTGGCACTGGATGTTCTGGATACCGGGCGCTTCATGACCCTTTTTTATATGGCCATTGATCCACCCAATGATCATCTCCAATGGGTCCGCGCCGGTCATGATCCGGCCCTTCTTTACGACCCGGGACAAAACACATTTGAGGAATTGGCGGGTACCGGAATCGCTCTGGGCGTCAAAGATGATTTTCGATACGAAACCTACCGCAAGACCGGACTTGCCGACGGGCAGATCGTTGCCATCGGCACCGATGGAATCTGGGAATCCTGGAACCCCAGCGGGGAAATGTTCGGTAAAAAACGATTTCAAAATGTGATCCGGAATTATTCGAAGGAAGACGCCAGCCATATTCTGAGCGCCGTTTATGATGAGCTGGACCACTTTACCCGGGGACTCAAATCTGAGGATGATATTACACTGGTGGTCGCCAAAGTCCAAAACTGAATTTTGCATGAAAAGTAATGAGAAAAATAAAAATATTTTAAATGAAGAATATCGTTTTATCTCATTACTTTTCACCCGCTGGGCGAGCCGGAGGCTTCCATCTGCTGCGTTATTAAGGTCGGGGCATAGTTCACTATAGCCCCGGCCTTAAGTGCCTTGCATCTGAAAACCTCCAACTCGTTCATAATTCAGTGACAAAGAAAATTTTGCATGAAAATTAATGGGAAGGTGAAATGCAGTTAAAGAGAGATCATATTCGGCTAACTGTGGAATTTAGAAAATGGTCCAAGTTTCCGGTACCTGATTTGCCCCGCAGGGGCTGATTGGTTTTCGGTTTCCGGACTTTTATCCCGCTAATCAAGCGGGACTCAGAGGAAACCGAAAAATATAACACTCTCTGCGCCCTCTGCGTCTCGAGCGACCGAAGGAAGCGGGTGTGATAAAATTGTTCAGTTGCGCCGTGAATCGGACGAGCCATCACAGTTCGGGCAGCAATCGGACACCACCGGCAACGGCTCGGCCAGCGTTTTTTCAGATTCAGGTAAGGTTTCTTCCTGCGTCCCTGCCGGTTTGAAACGCGCCCGAATGGCGCTCCAGATGGGTTTAACCGACATTGCCAGAATAATCAGCGCACCGATCACCCCCACCCAGTGCGGTATAATTTCCGAAGCCTGGCCCACCACCGCCTGAGCTGAAATGCCTAAGGATGCATAGACCTGATCAACGATTAAACCAAATACAACGGCGCACACGGCAATGGATGTCAGATAAATCGCGGTGGCCCGCTTGCCCAGCACACCGGTCAGAACCGTTAAGGAGGCGATGTTGGTGGCCGGTCCGGCTAAAAGAAATACCAGGGCGGCACCCGGGCTGACGCCTTTTAAGATCAGGGCCGCCGCAATCGGTGTCGAGGCTGTGGCACAGATATACAACGGGATCCCCACCGCCAGCATGATCAGCATAGCCGGAAAGCCGGAGCCCAGATATTTACTGAACATATCCGGCGGAATCAGCACTGTAATCAACCCGGCCAGTATCATTCCGATCATAAACCAGCCGGCCAGATCATCCCAGAGATCATCGACGGCGAAGCGCATGCCGGCGGCAAGCTTCTCCCTGAAAGTGTGATGCTGGCGATGCTCTTCCGGTGAACAGTTTTCCCCGTCGCAGCAACCATCCACCGGGCAGGTCAGATCCGGCGTGATGCGGGTCGTTTCGCTATTTGGACCCAAGAGGTTTTCGGTAATGCCGGCAACCGCCGCGGTGATAAAAGCCACCACCGGACGCGCGACGGTCATGATGGGATCCAACAGGGCATAGGTGATCGAAATGGAATCCACCCCGGATTCGGGGGTTGAAATCAAAAATGCGGTCGTAGCGCCATTGTTGGCGCCCTGTTTGCGCAGCGACACGGCTGCGGGCAGCACGCCGCACGATCACAACGGAATCGGAATGCCAAAAAAAGCAGATTTCAGCACGGATTTAAAACGACCCTGCCCCAGGTGTGTGGCGATCGAACTGGGGTTTAAAAAGACCCTCAGCAGCCCGGCCACCAGCAATCCGAACAAAATGTAAACCGACGCATCCACCAGTAAATCCCACGTCGCCAGCAATATTTCGATAATAAAATTCAATTTTCTTCCTTACTTTTAAGTTTTTTAATAATTTTTTTTCGATGCATAGATAAGGAATTTTTTCGATAGGCCCCGCCATACGGCGTGGATTTCACATCTGTTTATAAGAAAATTAAGGTGTTCAACAAACCGCACAAGGGTTTACAAGGAGGCGTACTCGTAGTACGTTGAGGAAGTAAACCCGCGGAGAACACAGCATATCGGAAAAAGGCCTATTTAGGCATCGAAAAATTATTCGGAGACATGCTCCAACCCTACATTCAACAACTCCGCCACATGCTCGTCATCCAGCGAATAATAAATCACCTGACCATCGCGGCGGCTTTTGACCAGGGCCAGATCCCTGAAACGCCGTAATTGATGGGACACGGCCGATTCGGTCAACCCCAGAAAAGCCGCCAGGTCACAGACGCACATTTCCACATTTTTGAGCGCCATGACGATCTTCAGGCGGCTGGGGTCTCCCAGGATTTTATAGATCGATGACAGGCGTTCAATTTCTTTTTCTGAGACGGTGTCTTTACGCGCCTGCTCGACGCGGTCCAGGTGAATCACCCTGACCTGGCAGTCGTCCCCGTCTAAACATTTGGTTTTTGCAAGACTCATATTCTATCCTTGAATATATGAACAGATATTCATATAACCTTTTTATACACGTTTGTCAAGCTTACATTGATCAGTTAAGGGTTTCTATATCCTTAAAACTTTCGAAAAAGATAAAAGTTGCTGTTCGGACGTGAAACGAGCCAATATACTTGTTAACTATCTTGAAATATTAAAAAAATACCCTCTACAAATCATTTTCCAGATCTTCGCTTTATCATTGATTTTCCCCATCCAACGTGTTATTGCCTCGCCAACCATCTTACCTCTTAGGTAGATTCTCGACCCTGATTTTTAATCCAGCCATCCAAAAATAGTAAACAACGAAAATTCATGGCGATTATAGCGACCTGCTTAAAGAACTAGAATATGGGATCTGAATACACCGTACTGATAATCGGCTATATTTTCGGATTTTACATGGCCTGGAATATCGGTGCCAATGATGTGGCCAATTCAATGGCATCTGCAGTTGGGGCCAAGGCCATCACCATTCGGCAGGCTGTATTCATCGCCGGTATCTTAAATATTGTCGGCGCTGTATTTATCGGCTCGCATGTCACCAAAACCATCCGCAAAGGAATCGTATCAACCGATATTCTTGCTGATCCCCATCTGGCGCTGATTGGCGCGCTATCAGCCCTGTTGGCAGCCGCCCTGTGGGTATCTTTTGCCACCTGGAAATCGCTGCCGGTGTCCACAACCCATTCGATTGTGGGGGCCATGATCGGCTTTGGAATTATGGCCGGCGGATTTTCGGTGATCAACTGGGGCAAACTCGGCGCGGTCGTATTGAGCTGGGTGATCTCGCCGGTATTTTCGATGGTCATCGCCTATTTGATGTTTAAAACCATCGTCAAGTTTATTTTGTCCAAAGAGGATCCTTTCGCCCAGGCCCTTAAACTGGCGCCTTATTTCATCAGTATCGCCCTTTTTGTCGTCATATTATCCTTTCTCTTCAAGACACCACTGGGAAAAAGGCTGGCGATCGGAACACCGCTGGCACTGCTGGTTGCCCTGGTCCTGGCTTTATTTCTGGGCTTTGTGGCCGTCAAAATCTTGCGCAAATTTATTAAAAAGACTAACCTAACCGGGGAAGAAGAGGTTTTTCGTAAAATTCAGATCGGCACTTCCTGCTATGTGGCTTTAGCCCAGGGCGCCAACGATGTGGCCAATGCCATCGGCCCGCTGGCGGTCATTTATTTTCTGGTTAAAACCGGCAGCGTCGGGGCCAATGTTCCGGTCCCGCTTTTTCTGCTGTTTTTCGGCGGCATTGGTATTGCCTGCGGCATCGGCATGGCCGGGCACCGGGTAATGGATACGATTGGCAGAAAAATCACCACTTTGACCAATACCCGCGGTTTTTCGGTGGATTTTGCGGCCGCCACAACCGTTATGCTTGCATCCAAAATGGGATTGCCGGTGTCAACCACCCATGCGGCCGTGGGTGGTGTCATGGGGGTCGGCCTGGCACGCGGTATTGAGGCCGTAAACTTTAGAATTATATTTGAAATTATCCTGTACTGGGTTTTAACCGTGCCGGCTGCGGCCATCACCAGCATGGTAATTTTTAAAATTCTTCAGCTCTTTATCTAAAGGAGAAAATTATGCGCATACCTTTTATTTCAATGTTTGTGACCTCACCCTTTGACGGCGTGCAGGAACACGCCGAAAAGGTGAAAGAATGCGCCTGGGTTTTTCAAAGGGCTATCGAGTGTATCATCGAAGACAGATGCGAAGACTTCGAACACTTTAGAAAAGACATCGATAAGCTCGAAAGCGAAGCCGATGCTATCAAGCGCCGTATCCGGGGACATCTTCCCAAGGGCACCCTGCTGGCGGTGGATAAGTTCGAGCTGTTCCGATATTTAAGAGAACAGGACAAAGTGATAGATGCCGTGGAAGAGGGCCTTGACTGGTTGTCTTTCAGGGCGGCTGCCGGCATTCCGGAGGTGCTTGAAAAAGATCTTATGATTCTGGTGGAAGCGGTCACAGATCCCATCGAAGAGTTGAGCAAAATGGTGACCGAGGCCCGCAAATACTTTTCAAATTTTTCAGAAGATCAGCGGATTGTGGTTAAAGATATGATCCGCACCTTGCGCCATTATGAACATGAAGCCGATAAGCTTGAAGACGCGGTCAAAGAAAAAATCTTTAACGCGATTGATGATCCTGTGGCTGTATTTCATTTGATCCGCTTAACGGAAATAATCGGCTCCATTGCCGACCACGCCGAAAATGCCGGTGACATGATGCGGGCCATGATTGCCAGATAAGGCGTTTGTCAGCCAAATCAACCGGTGATGAATTAAAGGCGGGGTCAAATCTTGA